>JALUWT010000218.1 GCA_027019325.1 Sulfurimonas sp. | reverse complement strand
TATACTTCAAATTTTTAAAATATTTGGAAAATTTCTCTTCAAAAATTGTTAAAACATTTTCTAGAGCGTCTACATTTTGCTCGCAAAGTGCATGAAAATTGAGGCCATCGGCCTGTTTTAGGGCTTCCTCATCCATATTTTCTAATGTTGTACCTAATCTTGAGTAAAGTCCGCAAGGATTATATATATCTACAGGAGCTGATGAAACTTCAGGATTCACACGCAATGAAACTTCTATTTTCGGATTAATCTCTTTGGTTTTACAAATAAATCTCTTTAATTGATTTGGAGAATTAAAAATTATATGGTCTGAGATAGCTGCGATCTCTTCTATTTCACTCTCTTTAAATGCAGGAGAGTACGTATGCACTTCTGCTGCTGGATTAAACTTGCAAAACTCCTCACGAGCTAAACGTGCTTCATAGAGTCCGCTTGCAGTACACCCTTTGAGGTATTGTGAAACAAGATCAAAAGTAGACCACATCGCAAAACCTTTGAGTGCTAAAATCACTTTTGCTCCACTCTCTTTTTGAACATAATCCAGAACTTGTAAGTTCTTTTCCAATAGCTCTTCTTCACAAAGATAGTAGGGAGTCGTTAACTCTTTAGGATGTTTCTTCATACTTTTTTCGTATCCTATTTGCTACAACTTCAAAATCTTCACAGCCAAGCCCCATCTCTGTAACTTTTGCAGAAGCTTTTTGTATGGACTCATCTGTCAAAACCTCTTTGAGGTTGATTGCAGTACGAATAACATCAATAGCCTTAATGTACTGTGCCATAATGGCATCGACATCTTCGTCATAGTCAGCCTCTTCTCTATCGAGATTTTTCAGCACTATGGAGTAGACAGGTGTTAGATTCCAGTGCTCAAAAAGCAGCGCACTTAAGTGATATGAAGTTGTATATAAAAACTCCTGCTCAAATTTTGGAATATCTTCACAGGCTAAAAAGCCTTTTCGGTACGCTTCTCTATAATCACTCCCCATTAGCTCTTTAGAGATGATAATTTTTCCAGACTCCATAATGAGAGCCAGTGAGGTTAATATATGTGTATCATGCAAATCGATTTTTGCATACCACTGCATCATCAAAGAGCTTTGCAGGATGCACATTTCATTGAACTGCGCATTATTAAAACCATATATGCTTGTATCAGCTATTAAATGCTTTGAAATCGCATAATGTATGACGAGAGAATAGATCTGCTGTGTCCCTAAAAGCGTTACAGCCTGTGAGCTAGAAGAGATACGACTTTTAAATCCATAATAAGATGAATTAATGGTTTTTAAGATGTTTGCCGTAAGCATTACATCTGCTTCCACCATGCGTATCAACTTTCTTACATCAACGTTCCTCGCGCCATTTGCATAAAGTCCTTGAATCACCATTGCCACTTTTGAAAGCGGTGGCATATCATCAATATTTTTTACTAAATCTTCATACGTCATTACAGTTCCAACTCTTTAATTTGCCAAGGAAGTCCTTGTCTGTTTAACTCTTGCATAAACGGATCTGGGTTAAACTCTTCCATGTTCCAGACACCTTTTTTATACCAAACTTTTTCAAGCATTAACTTTGCACCAATCATCGCCGGTACACCTGTTGTATAAGAAACTGCTTGAGAGTTCACCTCTGCAAAGCACTTTTCATGATCACTTATCTGATAGATGTAAATTCTTCTCTTTTTTCCATCCTTTATACCCTCAGCCACAATGCCTATGTTTGTTTTTCCTTTTGTTCGGGGACCAAGAGAGGCAGGGTCTGGTAAAAGTGTCTTTAAAAATTCCATAGGCACAATCTTTTGACCTTGATGTTCAATAGGCTCAATACCGAGCATACCGACATTTTGTAAGCATTTCATATGTGTGAGGTAACTCTCACCAAAGGTCATAAAAAAGCGAATGCGCTTAAGCCCTTTAATGTGTTTCACCAAAGATTCCATCTCTTCATGATAGAGCAAATAAGAATCTTTGGGACCGACCTCAGGATAATCCCAAACCATTTTAATCTCCATCGGCTCTGTCTCTATCCACTTTCCATTTTCCCAGTAGCGTCCGTTTGCACTTACCTCACGCAGGTTAATTTCAGGGTTAAAGTTTGTTGCAAAGGCATAGCCGTGATCGCCTGCATTGCAGTCCAAGATATCTATGGTGTCAATGGTGTCAAAGTAGTGTTTTTGAGCATATGCACAAAACACATTGGTAACACCCGGGTCAAATCCACTGCCAAGAAGCCCCATGATGCCAGATTTTTTGAATGCTTCATCTTTTTTCCACTGCTCTTTATACTCAAATTTTGCCTCATCAGGATGCTCATAGTTTGCCGTGTCAAGATAATCCACCCCTGTCTCAATACAGGCATCCATAATTGTCAAATCCTGGTATGGAAGAGCAACATTGATGACAATATCTGCTTGAATCTCTTGAATAAGCTTAATAAGCTCTTGCGTATTGTCTGCATCGACAGCTGCTGTTTTTATCTCTACATCTTTTATCTCGCGTGCTATAGCATCACATTTAGACTTTGTTCTGCTTGCAAGTACAATATTTCCAAAAACATCTGCATTCATCGCACATTTATGTACTACGACTCGACCAACACCACCTGCCCCAATAATCAAAGTTGTTTTTTTCAAAATTTCTCTCCTAAATATAAATAAAAACTCTCATGTTTCGAATTTGCCCTGCCATAGGTAAAATAGAAGGCTCCTAAAGGAGTATCAGCAGCAAGAAACACAGAACCCGAAGACTTCAAGTCTGAGCTTTGCAGATGCTCTCCATCAGCCCAGACAGAGCCACTTTCCAAGGTGGCACCTGCATAAAGAGGAACACCCAAAGAACCAAAAAAACCACCATTTTTAATGCGGTATCTATACATCATACTTGCAAAAGCAACATTATTGCCGGCAAAAGTATAGAGTGGGTACCCAGAGAGATTAAACATCCCGCCGAGTTCAAATTTATCATAAACAGTTACTTGATTGGTTATCTGACTTTTAATGTTTGTCATTCCTAATTTTGCATTAAAAATGAAGGTATTATCTTTATATGTCAGAGGTTTCTGAATAGAACCATAGAACTGTTCATAATCATAATCACTCCCCCATACTTTTGCATCTTTTTTTAATTTTAATTCCCCTAAAGCACCACTGTTTGGAAAGTTATAATTATCTAAACTATCATAGAGAAAATGCATTTTCAGTTGACGTGCATTAAATTTTTCAGAATAATTCAAAATAGCAACATCAGATTTGTCCTGATACGCTTCCAGGCTCAATTCCACTCGAAAAGTGTCTGTGAGATTAGCACCCAAACCTACTCCTCCTCCATATCCTCTGCTTTTTAACTCTTGATTGCCCAAAGAATTTGTTGGCACTATATACGTCATACTCTCATAAGAGAGAAACGGCCGTAAATAAAACATCTGCATATAATCCAACGGTTGATAAAACTCTGTAGCATAGTGCTGTCTTTTGCCTATCTCTACATCAGTCCGCCATTCAGCACCTAAACTGTTGATGCCATACATCATATAGCCGGCTTTTAGACTGTAGGACGAATGCCCTTTAAAATTATCATCTAAAGAGATTGAGAAGAGTACATCACCATGATTGTTCCAGCTCGGTTTCGTTGTAATATATAAAATATTTTTACCATTTTTCTTTACTATGTCATAAGAAATACCATCAAAAACAGTAAGATTATAGAGATTTAATATATCCTCACGCAGCACTTTGTCATTAAAAGGCATACCAACTTTTTGTCGAATGTGTCTTTTTATAATTTCATCAGAGAGGTATGTCTGATTATCAATTACAACAGCATCAATAATCGGCTTTTTTGAATGATGCTTTCTCCGGTACTTCTGTCTGTATTTTGCATACTCTTTTTTACTTAAGGAGAGTGGCTGAAGCTTTTTCTCACTTTTGAGCGCTGCTTCATAGCCCGCTTCAATGATATTTGAATATTTTGCGACATCAAGTCCGGAGTACTCTTTGAGCTTAGGAATAATCAAAATATCTTTATCACTTAAAAGTTTGAGAGATTCATTTGCATTTTTACGCATTAAGATGTCGACAAGTTGACCCATAACAACTAAGTAAGAGTTTACATCAAGCGTCTTGGAGAAGTTTTCACTCACATCAACAGCGATGATGATATCTGCACCCATCTCACGTGCCACATCAATGGGAATATTATCGCTAATCCCACCATCAATCAAATCTATACCATCAATATTAATTGGCTGCAATCCTCCTGGAATAGCACTAGAAGCATATATGGCCTTTGCAAGTGAACCAGACTTTAAAACAACTCTGTCTCCATTTTTAATATCAGTCGCAACCGCACGAAAAGGGATACTCAAATGATCAAAATCTTGAATGTCTGCTACATTTGAAGTCAGTTCATCAAACTTTAACAAAAGCGGCTCACGCTTAAGGACACCAGTGGGTAAAACAAGTTCATTCTCGGCATTGATACCAAAACCAAGTTTTCCCTGATATGTATACTCCAATCTTTTTCTCTGCATCGGAATTTTTTCACGATCAAAATCAGCTTTAATATAAGAATGCCAATCAGTCTTGACAAGCATCTTTTGTAACTCATCTGGAGTCTCACCTGCGGCATAGAGGCCTCCCATAAAAGAACCCATACTTGTCCCAATAATCATATCAACCGGAATACAATTTTCTTCGAGTACTTTTAAAACGCCGACATGCGCACCGCCTCGTGCACCGCCGCCACTGAGTACTAGGGCTATCTTTGGTCGCTCCTGTGCAAAAAGGATAGCTCCGAGCAGACAAGAAAGAAGAAAAAATCTCAAAAGCACCCCTTTTTTTAAACTATATGCAAAGCCACCAATAAAACGGCAGACCAGATAAGCACCATAACAATTAAGCTCAACAGTACAAGTGTCGCACCTGCGTCTTTAGCCTGTTTGGCCAAAATGTGATAATCGCTTGTCACTAAATCTACAACACGCTCTATGGCAGAGTTTGTAACTTCCGCCAAAATAGGAATAAAAAGTGATAAAAAAAGTATGCTTGCATACCCAAAACTAATAGGTAATAACCATGTAACTGTGCCCAAAACAGCAAACATAAGCATCTGCCATTTAAAAGAGGTCTCATTTTTAACAATATCAATAAAACCCTCAACAGCATACATCCCATTTCTAAAGAGATTATGTTTTGGCTTATTTAGCTTCATACTTTTTTTCCTTCATCTTCACAATAATTTTACGCAGCTCTTCACTTGAAGTCTCCTTTGCAAGCGGTTTGCCAAAATAAATTTTTATTACTCTGCGTTTAAATAAGTTTAGTTTAGCATTTTTCGGTTTATATTTTGAAAAAGAGCTGCCAAAAATACCACTATCTATGTAAAATGGTACAATTACGCCGTCATAATCCTTGCCAATGAGTTCATACCCTCTTTTAAATTCACCCAATTCACCTGTTTTTGTAATTTCACCTTCAGGAAAAATACCAACAATACTGCCATTTTTAAGTCTTTCATGTGCCTCTTTGAAAGCATCTTTAAAAGCACGTGGTGAGAGTGGAATTGCCTCTCCTTTTTTAAAAAAAGCATGAAAAAAAGGCCAATGGTAAATCTCTTTATCCATCATAAAGTTTATCTTCCTTTCCAAAGGCAGTTGGAGTATAATCCAGTCAAGCCAGCTCACATGGTTTCCAAGTAAAAGTACGCTTCTTTGAGGAATATTTTGAAGCCCTATATAGATATACTTATGCCGCAAAGAACCGATTAGTCCCATTAATGACCAAAAAATATCTACATAATAGCGTTTAAAAAGAAGATAAATCAGGCAGAGTCCAACAAGTGCCATGAGGTAAAAAAGTATTCTTGCATCCATGCCAAAATAGGCAAATAGAGTTGTAAGCATCAAAAAAGAGAACATAAAAATATTTTGTATAAAATTGTTAGCGGCGATAATCGTTCCAAGGTGGACATTAGCCGTGATATGCTGTATTCTTGAGTTAAGAGGGACGAGGATAAATCCTGCCAAAACACCAAAAGTTGTAAACATAAACGAGAGGGCAATCATAGAATGTACAAAAGGGATACCAAAAACCAAAGCAGTAATACCGACTGCTCCGATACCACTCAGTCCCACATTAATGTAGTTTCGCGATAATTTAGCCGCCAAAATAGATCCTATCACTATACCTATACCGGCAAGAGCCATTGCACCCTGTACATATATTGTATTTGTGATACCCAGTGAATCTTTTGCATATTCACCAAATACAGCAAGAACAACCTGGGAAATTGACCAAAAAAGTCCAAGTGCAATAATTGCCTCAAAAGTTTCCCGTTTTCTTGTGACTGTTTTGAGATTTTTCATCAAATAGTACCCTCTAAGATACTTCTGCAGTGCAAATCTCTTAGCACGCAACTCCAAGACTTTATTTGGTAATTTCGATGCTAAGAACCATTCAATAATGGAGCCAATAACCAAAAGCCACCCAATAGGAGCAATAGCTTTTAAGATATCTGCTTCATTCACAAGACTTACATTGTAACGTCCTTCAAACAAAACCGTATAAAAAATAATACCTCCAAGTATGGCAACCGTTGTCACTGCCTGTGCAGCACCATTTCCCGCACTTAAATGTTTATCTCCAAAAAGCTCTTTTATATAACCATATTTTGCCGGCCCATATATGGCACTTTGAAGTGATAGTATAAAAGTTAAAGTAAATGCAAATAAAAAATATCCGTGATAATATGCATAGGTAATACCTAGAGTGATAAAGATGGCAAAGGCAGCTGAATACTCCATAATTTTATTTTTTGGAAACTTATCTGCTAAAAATCCTGCAGGAGAAAAGACTAAAATAAAAGGCAATAAAACAAGAGCGTTAACGATGGCGGTCAAGACTATCTGCGTTGAACCATCATAAACTTTAAAAATTGTATTTTGGATAATAATTTTATGCCCAAGATCGGTAAAAGCATTAAAAAAAACAACTACAAGATAGTTGACAACACCGACAATTTTAAACATTAGTCCTCTTCAACAAGCGTTGTGCTCCAGCCTTCATAATAACCATGCCCATCTTTCATCATCTCAAAAAGCTCTTCTACCACTTTTGTGACTGCTTCTCTTGTAACAGCATGCTCTTTACTCAACGCTATACCATTTTCAAATTCTTCTGAGCTAATTTCATCTTTAAAAGTAAAGCTCTCTTGCGTGAGTCCATTTACAAAGCGCTCTTTTTGTGTCGGTGTATCAAAAGAGATGTAGTGCTCAACGATACGGGGAGTCTTAAGTGTGTCACCCTCCTCTTCTAAAAGGTAGATGATTTTTTCACTCTGTATATGCGCGAGTTCGAGTGCACTTGGATTGAGATTTTTATAATGAAAATCCCATTTTGAATCTCTTACAACAGAGCTTTCATATACATAATTAGCAGGTTTGAGGATTTTGGCAACTTCGCTGTCAAGTCCTTTTGAATCTTCTGCATAGAAGTAAAGTTCACTCCAGCCATCAACACTGCGTCCTCCGACATATTTTGCCTGTTCATTAAACTCCAATGCTATAATCAAAGACTCTTTTGTCTCTAAGAACTCTTCAAAACCCTCTGTTGACTCATCTGCTGCATCAAACTTGATAAAGACACTTAAAAGCCAAGCATATTTGTTACTGTATCCGTATGCATTGAGATTCGTCTCAACTATTATTGCATTGCCGTCTTCAACTCTTTTAAAAAATTCTCTCATAACTACTCTTGTTTAAAATTTTATTATTATACTCACTCTTTGCTAGAGGTGCCCTTAAGTTCTTCTATGTGTGCGTAGGTACAAGCTCCACCGTCTCTATTTTATAAAAATCTTTCAGCTCCTTATAGAGTTCGGGAAAATGTTTTTTCAAGCTTTGCGGTGATTCAAAAAAACGCTCTGTCACTACTGCAAAAAATTCAGCCTCATTCGTTGCTGCGTATGAGCCAAGTAGTTTGTATTTGCCCCACTCTCTATTTTTCAAAACTACATCACTCAATTTTTTATAATCCCCAAACAGAACACGGCTCCACTCATCATATTTTGAATTTTCTATGGGAGGAACACCATCTATTTCGCCATCCATAAAGTCTATCTCATGCGCAAATTCATGCACAATGACATTATCATGCCGCAGATGATAGGCCTCTTTTTTGGCATCATTCCAGACTATTATGACCGTATCGTTTGCAGATTGTCCGTCTATGAGAAACTTCTCTTTTGTATAGATGCCATTGGAGGCCTGCACATTATCTAAAGCAACGGCATTTGGGTATATGATGATGGTTTTTAAGTTATCATAGCAGTTCGTTGTTGTTTTATGTAGAAGCAGCAGACAGGCATAAAAAGCGATGACAACTTTCATCTCCGCTGTCACATCTATTCCTGCACCTATGAACTCTTTTGTGTTTGAAAAAAGAGTGATGGAGTGTTCTATTTTTGCTTTGTCTTCCTGCGTGAGCTGATTATAGTGCGGTGTTGTCTGAAGGTATTTTCTATAGGCTTCATTAAAAGGCAGAGCAAGAATTTTTTCAAGCCGTTTTTCCTCTTTTATTTTAAAGAACATTACAAGAGAAATAACAGTAAATCCCAATCCTCCAAAAACTAAAATAAGCGCTACATAGTAGCTCATGAATCTCTTTTTTCTTTGAGATAGTAAAACATTGAAAGTTCTGTAAAATAAGAGCCAAAAACATTGAAAACAGGGATGAAATTAAAGAGTGAACCGATAAAAGTCAATCCCCAGATAGCACCTTTATACTCTTTGAGCTTCTCTTTGTCCACCTCTCCAAAAACAAAAGCTGCCGTATCACATGCAAGGGTGTCTTTCATAAGCCAAACCCAAAGTCCAACAAGGATGATAAAGTTCACAACTGGAATAAAGAGCAGAGGAAAAGAGATAATGGAGGCTACCGTAAATATAGCTGTATCTTTCACAGTCTGTTTGATTGTTTTATACTCATACTCATTATGCATCTTGTCATAAGGGAAATGCCTTTGTGTTACACGTTGTAAAAAAGAGGAGGAGTAGGCACTTGTAACAAAAATAAGAGTGACAATAACTCCTGTATAGACAATGTAAAAACCAATGAGGTACGCAAGCCCTTTTTCTATTGTCTCAAAAGGAAGCCAGGTGAGCAGTTTTAAAAATTGTGCATAAATATAACCCCCTTCATAGAACCAGATAACAGCCCAAAAAGCAGCACTCAAAAGCCCAATAAGCAGTGAAAAAGAGGCATATTTTTCTCGCTGTACTTTTTGCATAATAAGATTTCCCAAGAAAGCAAAAACTAAAGCAAAAGTAATAAGCACGGCTTGCATCCATAGGAAAGTTGAAAGCATCCATGCTCCATTAGAGCGTAAAAGAGAAAAAGGGACAAAACTTAAAATGGAGCTGCTTAAAGATATGATGTTATCCCAAAACATGACACCTATAACTATCCATATCACACTTATTATGAAACCGCCTGTCATCGCAAATTTCATTGTCTTTGCTCTTAAAATCTCTTTAAAACCAAATATTACTGCATCCATAAAATCTTGCATAAATTTTCCTCATTGTTAAACATATTAATATTATATCATTAGATAAATCTGTTTTAGCCTAAAAGTATCTCTTTTTTACTGACATGTAAAAATTTGTCAAAACTATAAACAATTATCTCTCCTGTCGGTATCTCCAGTTTTACAACATCCTCTTTACTCATCTTTTCCAAATGCATGACAAGTGCGCGCAGAGAATTTCCGTGTGCAGAGACCAAAACCGTTTTACCATTTTGCAACTCTTTACTTAAAACCGCTTCATAATACTCCATAACCCGTTTTTTAGTATCTTGAAGTGATTCACTCAGAGGTAAAAGTGCATGCTCGGTGTCTGCATACTTTGCATCCTTCCAGACAACACGTTTATCATCCACAGAGAGTGGCGGAGGAGGAACATCATAACCACGGCGTACAGCCAAAAACTGCTCCTCACCCTCCTCTTGCTTTACCTTCTCTTTATCTTGCCCCTGCCATGCTCCATAATGCCGCTCATTGAGCTTATAAGAACGAATGGCATCAATTTGTTCCCACTCAAGCTCATGCAGCGCAATTTGTGCCGTATGAATGGCACGCTTGAGCCATGAGGTAAAACAGATATCAGGATAGATATGATTCTTTTTAAGAAGTTCTCCTGCCTCCTTTGCCTCAATAACACCCTTCTTACTGAGTTCAACATCTGTCCACCCTGTAAAAAGATTTTTTTGATTATAAATACTCTCACCGTGACGCATTAGTACCAACCTAGCTTGCTTCATTATCTAACTCCTCTGCAAAATATGAACTTCTCACCAAAATGCCCGAAGCAACTGCATGAAATCCCATCGCATATGCTTCTGCTTTCATTGTAGCAAAAAACTCTTCTGAATAATATTTTTCAACCTGATGATGCTTTTGTGTAGGACGAAGATATTGCCCGATTGTAAGCTCACTCACCCCTACATCCAAAAGCTCGCGCATAGTCTCACGCAGCTCATCTTCACGCTCTCCCAGTCCTACCATTAAAGAGGACTTCACACTTACATGAGTATTTTTAGCATAATACTCCAAAACTTTTAATGAACGGTTGTAATCACTCTGCGGACGCACACTTTTACTGAGTCGTTTCACTGTCTCTTGATTATGCGCAAGCTTATGCACATCCGATGCAATGATTGCGTCTAATGCATCTTTGTTATATCGAAAATCAGGGGTTAAAAGCTCTATTTTTATATCAGGATTTTTCTCTTTGATAGCCCTCACGCAAGCTGTAAAATGCCCGGCTCCATAACCTTTGAGATCATCTCTGTCCACAGAAGTTATCACAACATATTTGAGTTGAAGCGCATGGACTGCAGATGCCAAACGCTCAGGCTCGTTTGCATCTATGCTCACGCCATGCCCAGTTTTAACATTACAAAAAGAGCATGCCCGCGTGCAGACATCTCCCAAAATCATAAAAGTAGCACTGCCACGGCTGTAACACTCTGCTCTGTTTGGGCAAGCTGCCGCTTCACATACTGTTGTAAGATGGTTGTTTTGTAATACTTCTTGCATATTGTGCAGTAATTCTGGAGCCGGTGCCTTTACCTTTGGTTTAAACAGTTGCATCGTCAAAACTCTCCTCCAAAAGATGTACTATTTCCTTATTAACTGCTTCCTGCGTGAGATGAATACCCTCATTAGCAAGAGAAGTCGGCACAATACCTTTTAAATTACAAGGATTAACCTGTGAGTGAAAATCCAAATCAACATCCACATTTAGAGCCACGCCATGCAGAGTGACACCCTGCGAGTAACGAAATCCAAGCGAAGCAATTTTACGATTTTGGATGTAAAAACCGGCTTGGTCTTTATTGTAAATAACTTCAGGCAGATATTTCATAAAAAAAGCCTCAAATGCAGTGAGCACTTTTTTATAAAATTTTGCAGGATTTTTCACTTGAAAACAGAAATAGTAAATATTCTGTCCAGGAGAGTGGCAGGTAATGGAACCACCTCTGTCACTTTGAATGACATCCACATTAAAGCTATTTTTTTCTGCACTGCCAATGGTAAAGAGTAGAGGATGAGAGCATAAAATGAGATGGTTTTGTTCATCTTTTTGTGCGAGTTGATGTAGCTCTTGCATTTTCTCTCTCGTCTCTGTGTATCCAAGCTCTCCCCACTGATGTAGAATCATAACTTATAAAAAGTTCTCTCTAATGCTTCAGAAAAGGTAGGGTGTGCTAAGATGGTACGTTTTGCCTGTGAGGCATCCATCTCTCCAGCCAAACTCATAGCAACAGTGGCGATGAGCTCCTCTGCGTGTGGTGCTAAAATTTCAGCACCCAAAATAAAGCCCTCTTCATCCGCAAAACTTACCATTAAACCTTTGCTTGCATGATTATAAACAGAGTAAGTAAACTGGTTGAGTGTGACTAAACTCTCTTTATATTTGATGCCTTCATGCTCTAGTTGCATTTTAGTTTTTCCAACGACTGCATAACTCATCGGTAGGGTGTGGATAAACTTCACAACATGCTCTAAATTCAGTGCACGAGGGTTTTTACCTAAGATACGCTCTGTGACATTGAGAGCCTCTGCACGGGCTGCGTGAGCAAGTTGGAGTTTGCCGTTACAATCCCCTATGGCGTAATGTTTTTCAAGAGTTGTCTCAAAATACGCATCTGTTACGATGGCATGCTTCACTTCTACTGCATCACAGCCAATCACATTCACATTTGGTCGTCGTCCTGTCGCTACAAGCAGCATCTCTGTATAGTTACTACTACCATCCTCATAAGAGATATGCACACCTTTTTTTGTCGAAGTTGCTTTACTGACAGGATGATTACTTAAAATATTTACGCCGAGTTTTTCAAGCTGCACCTGCACTGCACTCTCAATGCTAGGATGTGCTTTTTTGAGTACCTTGTCGTGTCTATTGATAAGTGTCACTTCCACGCCTGCCGTTGCAAAAAAACTTGCCATTTCAAGCCCTATCGCTCCCGTTCCATAAATGGCTATTCTGTTTGGAAGCTCTTGCAAGTTTAGAACATCATCACTGATGATAATATCTTTTGCATTGTGCGCTATACCTTCAGGAATAAAAGGAGAAGAACCCGTCCCGATGACAATATGCTCACCCTCTATAATTTTGCCGTTGACTTCCACTTTATGTGGTGCAACTAATTTTCCTTTACCCTCAATCAACTCAAAATGAGAGCACTGCTTCTGCACAACTATTGTGACATTTTTTAGCAGAGCATCTTTTTTTTCAAAGAGTGTTTTCATATCTAAACGCAGTGAGCCTTCAACTATCTCATTTTGTGCCTCATAAATAAGATTTGAGTAGTGCAGGAACATTTTAGAAGGTATGCACCCTTTATGAAGGCATACTCCTCCAAGTTGACTCATATCACTCTCAACAAGAGCAACCTTTTTTCCACTCTTCGCAGCGACAATCGCCCCTGCATAGTTCAATCCGCCACCTATGTAAATAATGTCATACATCTTTTCTACTCCTCATAAAGCATATTCATAATTAGTTTAATAATTATCTCTTTTTGATCTGGATTTGATTGCGCTACTAAAAGGGCAATGGATGCCAAAGCATTGTCATTAATTTTACTCTCACCATCACTTTTATACAAGATACAATTTTTATGTAAAAAGAGTACAAACAAATACGCACCTATGCGCTTGTTACCATCATTAAAAGGGTGCCCTTTGATAACATAATAAAGAAGGTTCGCCGCTTTTGTTTCAAGAGAAGGTAATAAATCGGCACCTCCGAATGTTTGGTAAATATTGAGTAGGTTTCCTTTAAACTCTCCTGCTTTTTCACGCCCAAAAAGTTCTGTGGCTTCACCTTTTTTCATCAAGACTTTTTTAAGCTCCGCTATAGCCTCTTTTGCCTCATCATAATCAAGTATAAACTTTTCATCTTTGGTCCGTGTGATTTCTTGCAGACTTTGCTCATCATATCCTTGCAAGAGAGCCCAAGATTTTGCATATTCTCCTACAATTTCTATAAAACCTTTTGCCTCTGTGAGACTCAATTCTTGATTTGATAAACCTTGTTTAATGAGTGCGATTGTTTTATTCAGCTCATCTAGTTTTTCTTCTTGAAGCTTTTTTTGGTTGAGAGCATAGCCTTTTATAAGATATTCTTTTAAAATTTTTGTTGCCCAGATACGAAATTGCGTTCCCTGTTTTGATTTTACTCTATAACCTACTGAAATAATTACATCTAGATTATAAAATAAAACATTGTAATTTTTTCCATCTGTTGCAGTTGTCCGGAAATTCCGGACAACTAAATCTTTTTCAAGTTCTTTCTCTTTAAAAATATTTCCAATATGCTCAGAAACTGTTTTTTTACTCTTTCCAAACAGTTCTGACATCTGCTTTTGATTCAACCAAACAGTTTCATTCTCAAGCGTCGTTTTTAGCTCAACATTTCCATCTTCATAAATTACAATATCACTCACAGTACTACTCCTTAAAATTTAAAGGTTCAGATACTTCTTTCTTCACATCCGCCATAAAGAGTGCTGCTTCGTAGCCGTTTATGAGCCTATGGTCTGCTGTAAGTGTGACACTGATTTTTTCATCACTAATACCACCTACTGCAACGATGGCACTCTCATCTTTGTTTATCATTGCATCAAAACGCGCAACGCCAAGCATTCCAAGATTTGAGATACCAAAAGTACCTCCTTGCATATCTTTTGCAGTGAAACTGTTTGTTTTAAGCTTCTCTTTAAACCCAGCAAGTTGCTCTGTTATTTTAGAAATACTAAGTCTGTTCGCATCTTTGATGACGGGCATATAGAGATTTTTTGCATCTGCTACAGCGATGGATAGCGAAGCATTTGGAGTAATAGAGAGGACATTGTCTAAAAGTTTTGCACGAAAACTCTCATGCTGCATCATTACTTTTGCAAAAATCTTTATAAGCCATGCTGTCATACTATGTGTGTGATGTGCCTCAAAAAGCTTGGCATCTATGGATTCATAAATATGATAAATAGGCTTTTGAGCAGAGCGTGTTACATTTGCAATGATTGCCTTTTGCATCGGCGAGAGTGCTTTTGGAAGTGCTATTTCATTGGCATTAATGTAGGCTTGCACCTCATCGCTGTCTATCTTATGATTGAGCTCAAAAAGTGAACTCTCCAGCTGATACTCTTGAAGCAAGCTCAAGGCTTTTGGCGTAAAATACTTCTCTATTACATAGGTATCTACATCCTCTGCGTGAAGCACTTTTTGTGGCATTTTCGCTTGAAGTTTTTCAACATCAACACCTACTGCAGCGGCTTTTGCTCTTGCTTTTGGAGAAATACCACTTTGTGTTTTATGAGAAATATTAGCAACACTTGATGTATCAAATATCTCATCTAAAACACTTTTTGTCTTTGCTGCGTTTGACTTTGTCTCTTCTTTTTTAACTGCTTCTTTTTTTGGAGTTTCTTCCTCTTTTGGTGGAGTTGTTGGCTTGGCTGATGATGGCTCTTGTTCTGTAGAGACCATTGCACCCGTTTCAATGCGTGCAATAACAGTCCCAATCTTTACTTCATCATCTTCTTTTGCCAAAAGTTCTTTGACTACACCATCTTTAAAGGTCTGTATCTCCATAATGGCCTTATCACTCTCCACCTCAGCAATGACGTCACCACTTTTAACATTTTGTCCAACACTTACTTTCCAGCTAATTAACTTTCCCTCTTCCATTGAGTCAGAAAGTTGTGGCATTACTATCTCATACATCGTTTTTCTTCCCCCAGGCTATAATATCTCGTGCTATCGAATCTGCTGTCGGAATACTCAAAAGTTCAAGTGTTCTGTTGTAAGGTATAGGCACATCTGCACCGGCTAAACGTAACGGCGGTGCATCAAGAGCATAAAACATCTCTTCAGCTGCCCACGCAAGTACCTGTGAGCCAAAGCCTCCTGTTTTATGATCTTCCTCTACCATTACAAGACGAGATGTCTTTTGAATCGAAGCTGCCAATGTTTCATAATCTATAGGATTAAGTGAACAGAGATCTATCACTTCACAAGAGCAGTTAAGTTCACTCTCTATTTTTTCAACACTTTCCATTACTTCATCAACCATTTTCAAATAACTCACGATTGTAATGTCGCTTCCCTCTTTAACAATGCGTGCTTTAAAAGGATCAAGCTGCTCTGTAAAGTTCACTTCGCCCTTTTTGTTATAAAGAAGTTCATGTTCTATAAATACAAAAGGATCATCAGAAAGTATGGCATATTTAAATGCATGATATGCATAATTAACATCATTAACACTAAGCACCTTCAATCCTGGTACACTACTTAGCATCTGTTCATAACTTTCACTATGTTGTGCTGCGAGTTGTTTACTCACACCTTGTGGAAATCGAACCACCATTGGTAGAGTGATTTTTCCATTACTCATATAGTGAAGTTTTGCCATATGATTTATAATCTGATCGAACGCAAGTAAAGAGAAATTTCCTGTCATTAGTTCAGCAACGGGACGGAGACCACCTATGGCCATACCAACTGCGTTTCCGACAATACTTAGCTCCGCTATGGGTGTGTCAATGACGCGTTTTTCACCATATTTTTCTACAAGTCCTTCTGTCACTCGAAAAGCACCGCCATACAGACCTACATCTTCGCCGAGTGTTACTACGCTTTCATCTACTGCCATTGCTTCATCAAGTGCCTTATTTAGTGCTTCACGGTATAACATCTCAAACCTCCTCTGCAAACACATGTTCATAGAGAGCTGCTGCGCTTGGTTCTTTTGAATTTTCAGCAAATACAACTGCTTCATCTACCATTGTTTGTGCTTTTTGTTCAATTTTTTCTAACTCTTTATCGCTGCACATCCATCTCTCTAACAACTCTTTTTTAAAATGTACCAGCGGATCTTTTGCCTTACAGTGGCTCATCTCTTGCGTACTTCTGTAACTATTTGAATCACTTACAGAGTGTCCTTCAAATCTACAGGTAAAAGCCTCGACAAAAACAGGACCATGCCCATCTTCAATAAGCTTTTGAGCCTCTTTAATTGTCTCATAAACTGCTTCGGCTTTCATACCATCAACGGATAGTGTCATCATATAAGGCTCGGCTTTTTTAGCCTGCTCACGAAATGGTGCTGCGCGTTTAATATTTGTACCGATGGCATATTCATTGTTCTCACATAAAAAAAGCAGTGGAAGTTTATGTGTTGCTGCAATATTTAACGATTCAAAAAAAGCACCGCCATTTGTCGCACCATCACCAAAAATGACCATTACTCCATCTTCACTTCCCTGCAAGTCTCGAGCATAGGCACACCCCACTGCATTTGGGATATGACCACCGACTATGGCATCACCACCATAAAAAAAGCGTGAAGGCTCGAACAGATGCATACTGCCTCCTTTACCACCACTGACACCCTCGGCCTTTCCAAAAAGTTCTGCCATCACAGCTTTGGGCTCTAAGCCTCGTGCCATTGCCATCACATGCTCACGGTAGGTTGCAAAAACATCGCCTTTTTCAAAAGCTTTTATTGCTCCGACGCTCAGCGCCTCCTGTCCAATATCAAGATGTAAAAATCCTGAGACATTACCTTTCATATAGTTTTCTTTGGCAGCGTACTCAAACTTTCTACCAAGTACCATTAAGTAGTACATCTCCTCTGCTAACAATTTGTTCATAATTAAGCCTTTTTAGTAAATAGTTTTCTTTTTGAAAGCGCATCCAACTCTGTTTCAAGGTGCGCACTCAATTCATCTTTTTTCTCTAATAGTGCACCACTTAATGCTTCTTGTTTTGCTAAAATTTCATCACTTAACTCTGCTCTCTCTTTTTTAAGATCTTGCAAAAATTTAATACGGCGTTCCACAAAATAAAAATATAACAATCCACTAATAGTAGCTGCATAGAGACACCATACAGATGTAAAGCCGTAAGGACGCAGCAGTGCAATAATGATGAGTCCTATAAGGTTGAAAAATCCAAAAAGTTGAATTGATATGCTGCTGCTGAGCATTAAAGAGCCACATGTTGTCAAAACATAGATAAGAGCATCATAGTAGTTTGCAGTCCAAGGGTTACTATAATTGAGCGTATCATTGACTACTCTTACACTGCTTGGAAGTGTCGCAAGTCCATACAGCGTATAAACCATGAGCCCAAAACCAAGAATTACAAGTATGCCGACAAGTTGTCTTTTAAAACTGTTTTTTTCAATAAGCCAAATAGCAAGAGGCACAAGAAAAGGGAGTACTCCTTGCGCATAATAGATAAAAAGTGTCTCAGCCATTTCTAATGCACGAGATCCAATTACTCCATCAACACCAAGCCAGACAAATCCTTCCGTAAGTTGGTGCAGTGCAAAAAGCAGAGGCAGGGAGGCAAAAACAACTTCATGTGGTATACTCACCTTGCGAAGTGTCAAAATACCAACTATTCCAATGACTCCGGCAAGAGCAAAATTTAAAACTGCGAAATACATATCCATTACTTCTCCTTACATAAGTTGTTCATATGTTAAACTAATTACTATGGTTAGTATACCTAAAATAGAGATCCAAATAGCGGATTTATAGGTATTTTTCACTCCCCCAAACCATAAAGCATAAATAGCTTTTAAAATATTGTTACTTCCTGCTGCTATCATAATTGCGGTAATTATTTGTGTGGAACTCACACTTAATTTTCCAGTTAATATTGAAAGAATAAAAGGGTCAATATCGGTAAATCCCACTACAAATGAGAGTATTTCTAAACCTGATGTTCCATACTTTTGTGTTACAAAATGTGTTAAAACAATCATGGCGACAAATAAAAATGCAAATAAAAATGCAGTTTTTAACTCTAGTGGATTTGTATCTGCTATGTCTACATGTTCTTGCGTTGTTGTCTGGTTTTTAAGATAAAAAGAGGAGATAATAAATCCTATAAGTGACAAACCTATAAAGGGAAGAATAAGTCTTTCTCCAATATGTAAATTAAAGATAAGTGCGACAACGACTAAACGCAAGTACATAACAGAAGTTGCTGAGATGATGGCTGCATCTATAACATTGAGCCCGCCTATCTGTTTTGCTTTTCTTGCTAAGACAACAGTTGTGGCAGTTGAAGAGTAAGAACCTCCAAAGATTCCAGTTAAAAAATAGCCTTTTGATGGAAAGAAATACTTTTGTAAGATGTATCCACCATAACTAATACCAGATATAACAACAACTGCAAGCCAGATTTTAAAAGGAGAGAGGGGGATGTAAGGAATGCTTTTTGTATCTGGTAAAAGAGGTAAAATAACAACTGAGAGTAAGACCATTTTTCCAAGTGTTTCAAATTCTGTTATATTGAACTCTACAAAGATTTTATTGAGTGGTTTTGTAGAATTTAAAATAAATACAATACTCACATACACAAGCGCTGTCATCCACAGTGGCTGCGTTTGGATGAGCGCGCCAAAAGTATAAACAAGTATCATCACAATAAAAAGTAATATACTGCGTTTATTGTCCTCTAAGTTTTTATGATAGAGAATGGCAAAGAGAAGAGTAATTCCAAGAAATCCTGCCATATATAAAGAGTAGTGCATAACATCAATTTTAAACAGAATAAAGCCTAAAATTCCTATAAAACTAAAGGTTCTTATATCTCCAAAGAAGTAGTTTTGGTGTTTTGATTTGACAAACTCTTTTCTATAGGATTTTACCTCTAGTCCCACTAGAAAGCTAAACGCAGCGACAACTAAAAAATGAATCAAATCAATATTTATACTCATAATATTCCTATTTACTCCTCAAAAAGTGGATTGCCTTGTTCTTTATGCCAAGAAAGAATGTACTCCCACGCTTCTTCAGCATTATCTGCAAACCTAAAAACTTCCAAATCTTGTGGAGCTATAACACCTTCATCTTTTAAAAATTCAAAATCTATTGCCTTTTCCCAATAACCTTTACCAACCAATACTACTGGAATACTCTGTGTTTTATGTGTTTGAATCAGGGTCAGTGTTTCAAAAAGCTCATCAAAAGTACCAAAACCTCCCGGGTAAACAACGAGAGCCTTAGCACGATTAAGAAAGTGAAGTTTTCTTACAGCAAAATAGTGAAATAAAAAACACAAATCAGGTGTAATATAAGGGTTTGGAAATTGTTCATGCGGCAGTTTAATATTAAGACCTATTGTCTTTGCTCCAACATCATAAGAGCCGCGATTTGCCGCTTCCATAATGCCAGGTCCTCCTCCTGTCATCACTGTGACACGACAATCTTCAGCTGTTTTTCCACTTTTTCCAACAAGCTGACCAAATTTTCTTGCATCTTCATAGTAGATACTTTTTCCTACCATACGCTCAGCAACATATAATTCTCTAAGCAACGCTCTGTCATCTTTTTTCTTTTTTATCTTCTCTTGAATAGCTTCGAGTCGTTTCATAGCTGTATCTCGCTCTAGTATCCGCGCACTTCCAAAAACGACGATTGTATGTTCGATACCATACTCTCTCATCTTTAGCTCAGTTTTGAGATAATCAAGCTCGAGTCTCACCCCTCTAGCTTCATAAGAGTCTAAAAAATTACCATCTTTTTCAGCTACAACATAAGTAGGACTTTTCATGATTTCTTTAACAAGTTTTAATGATTTTGGATCTTCATCTTGTAATTTAGGGTGCTCCCAAGGGAGTTCTATCTCTTCTTTTTTCATCAGAGTGCCTCCTCACCATATCTTTTTTTATAGTATCGGATAACACCCATTTTCACAAAGTCATTAAAAACAAACCATAAAGTTACATATCCCCACAAGAAAAGCGCCCATTGCCAGTTAATTCTAGGAATAAGACCAAAACTGTAAAGACCTATTGCAGTTCCTGCTAATGCAGTTGCAAGTGAAGCCGCTACAAGTGGCCATGACGGATATGGTTTTTTAAAAAACCAGTCTGCTATACGGGTATTGAAAATTGTATAGTGCCCTGCAATAATGAGTTTTACAAAGAAAAGCGTCTGTACAAATCCAAGAAACGATTTGTCGTCTTTCATATTTACCCATGAAGGTATCTCTGGTAAAAACATTGCAGAATCAGGATGTGATTTCAGGTAAATCATAACAATATAAAAAATAGTAAAAGAACTTAGCACTCCAGCAACACCAAGCCATGTAGAGAGGACAAATACTACTTTCATATCCCATCGTACAGGCTTTGCTTCAACTTTTGTATTGTCATAAGCAATCGTCATAATAGGAATGTCATTGAGTAGTGCCAAAAGAATAATCATAATAGCCGTAATAGGATAAAAGTCAAAAATCACAATAGAAAGTGTCATAAATATCAAAATACGTACCGTCTCCGCAATTCTATAGACCACATAACTTTTCATTCGCTCAAAAACTATACGGGCTTGCTCAATTGCATCTACAATGACACGAAGACCCGGAGCCATCAGGACTATGTCAGCTGCCGCGCGCGCTGCATCAGTTGCACCACTTACTGCAATACCACAATCTGCTTTTTTAAGTGCAGGTGCATCATTAACACCATCACCCGTCATACCGACAATATGATTAGCTTTTTGTAGTTTATCTACTATAAAGTATTTGTCTTCTGGAAATACTTGTGCAAATCCATTTGCTTTTTCTATAATCTGTACTATTTCAGATTCATGTTGTTTGACACTTCCTGCAGGAAGTGGCTGTGAATCTAACTCTTTTTGTACATTAGTGACAATCTTAGTAACTTCTTTGTTAAGGGTATCCTCATCTATCTCTGTTTGTAAGGTTTTTAAGATAGAACGAGAAATGATTTCAGAGAGAAAAACATACTCTTGTGTACTTTGACCTTTGAGCTCTTTGATGTCCTCTATATCTTGACCAATCTCTAAAATACCAGAGATATATTTTGCAACGGCGATATTATCACCTGTAACCATCTTAACTGAAACA
>JALUWT010000217.1 GCA_027019325.1 Sulfurimonas sp. | reverse complement strand
TCAAATCGCAGTCATGCGTAAGATAATTCTAATTTCTCATTCATTGTACAAAAATAATGTTAAATTTAATGAGGGAGTTTATGAAAAAAGTATTGGAATTTAAGCTATTTTTAACGTGGTAACTTGGGGTATGGCGAACGTAGCAACGCCCAAAGTGCGTTGCTATTTTTATTTTAGTGTAGAAAGTGGCGAATTTCTGAGAAATAAAGACTCATACCAAACTCATCGGCAGCATCAATAATTTCTCCATCGCGGATAGATCCACCTGGTTCGATGACATTTTTAACTCCAGCCTCAGCAGCAGCATCAATAGAGTCACGAAATGGAAAGAATGCTTCAGACGCAAGGGCACAACCACTTACATCAAGTCCCATATCTTTCGCTTTTTTGAGCGCACACTGCGCGGCATCCACACGGCTGGTCATTCCCATACCCACAGCTACCATCGCTGCATTTTTCACATATACAACACAGTTAGATTTTGTAAGAGAAGCTACTTTATAAGCGATTTCAAGGTCTTTTATCTCCTCAGTCGATGCAGCATTTCTAGAGACAAGTTTCGCATTTTTCACTTCATCATCTTTTACTTTGTCAGCATCTTGATAGATAAATCCGCCGTCAATATGTTTAAAATCTTTTTTATCATTTGCAAGAACAAGCTTATCACTGCCCATCTCAAAAAGCTTGATACGCTTCTTGAGCGCAAAAACTTCTTGTGCCTCTTCAGTAATGCGTCCCGCAATGATAACTTCAATGAAAATCTCATTCATCTTCTGGGCCATTGCTTTGTCAACCGTACCATTTATCGCAACTACTCCGCCAAATGCAGAGACAGGGTCACATTTAAGTGCTTCGACATAAGCATCAAGTAGATTATCTCGAATTGCGAATCCACAAGGGTTTCCATGTTTTGAAATACAAACTGCATTATCATCTCCAAATGCAGAGGCAATTTTAACTGCACCATTGAGGTCATTTAAATTGTTAAAACTTGCTTCACCTTTGAGTGTTTTAAAGTTATTTGAAAAGTGTTTGTTAAACTCATACAGCGCACCTTTTTGATGTGGGTTTTCACCGTAACGCGTATTCATTACTTTGTTTCCAACAACAAACTGCTTCTCACCAAAGCCTTCATTAAAACGCTCATTCATATAGTTGGCAATCATAGAGTCATACGCGGCAGTATGCTCATATGCTTTTATCATAAAACCGCGACGGAACTCTTTTGTGTTTTTCTCATTTTCTATAGCATCGATGACAACACTGTAGTCTGCAACATTTGTCACAATTAAAACAGCATCAAAATTTTTCGCTGCACTTCGTACCATTGCAGGTCCTCCAATGTCAATATTTTCGATGATATCATCAAAATCATCTGTACGCTCAATCGTCTCTTTGAAAGGGTAAAGATTCACACAAACCAAATCAATCGGTTCTACACCAAGTTCTTTTGCCTGATCCAAGTGACTCTGCTTGTCACGACGGTGCAGTATTCCACCATGAACATAAGGATTTAAGGTTTTCACACGCCCCTCAAAACACTCAGGAAATTTTGTTACTTCATCAATCTCTATTGCTTCCACGCCGTTCTCACGTAAAAGTTTATATGTTCCGCCTGTTGAGATAATCTCATAACTGTTTTTTACAAGAGATTTACAAAAATCTACAATGCCGTTTTTATCACTCACACTTACTAATGCTCTTTTTTTCATTCTAAGCCTTGATTTAAATATTAGACTTCTAGCATAACCTAGATAAATCTCAGAGGGAAGAAAAAAAGATGAAATTGTGCAAAATCCTTTTTGAAGCGTAGCCATAGCTACGGTGAGAAAAAGTTTTGTGCAAGTTCGCTTTTTTTATCCCTCCCTTTGGGCATTTTATAGAGAGCTTTACTCTTCGTTAGATGTTCTTCACCATAGCTACAGCTATGCTGAAGAACATCTGCCTTGATTAAAACTCTCTATAAAATGCTGAGATATATTTAGGTTATGCTAGAAGTCTATAGAATTTTAGCTAAATTGAGTTTAGAAGATGGTAAACTTAAAAAAACTCTTTTGGATCTGTAATGAAAAATATAGCAATTGTATGTTCCGGCGGCGATGTTTCGGGAATGAATCCGGCAATCAAACATTTTGTAGAGTATGCTTTAAAAAACTCTCTGACTCCTTACTTTGTGTATGACGGCTACGAAGGACTTATTGATAACAAAATCAAAAAAGCCTCTTATTGTGATGTGGCAAGTATTATCAACAAAGGTGGCACAAAAATAGGTTCCTCACGCAGTAAACGTTTTATGCAAAAAGAGTACAGAGCTCTTGCAAAACAAAACTTAGATGCAGTAGGTATTGATATGCTCATAGTTTTAGGAGGGGATGGCTCTTTTCGTGGGATGGATATCTTTTATAAGGAGCATGGTATAAAATTTTGCGGTATTCCTTCAACGATTGACAATGACATTGCAGGAACTTCTTACTGTCTGGGTGTCGACACCTCCCTAAATGTCATCAAAAATGCCATTGATGCCATTAGAGATACTGCATCATCATTCAAGAGAGCTTTTGTGATTGAAACTATGGGCAGAGAGTGTGGTTATTTGGCACTTGTTTCAGCCTTAACTTCCGGTGCAGAGCTCTGTCTTATCCCTGAAATGTCTTATGATTTACAGGCATATGAAGAGAGTTTCAAAAAGCAAATAGAAGAGGGAAGAGAATACTTTTTAGCCATTGTAGCAGAAGGAATCAAAGAAGATTCGCACTCTATAGCAGAGTGGTTTGAAAAAAGTATAGGCATAGAATCTCGGGTTTCAGTCCTTGGGTATATTCAAAGAGGCGGTAATCCAACAGTATATGACAGGCTTATGGCATATAAATTTATATCTCGTGCAATAGACGGACTGCTTGATAACAGGGATGAATCAGTCATATGTTTTAATGATGGAGGTTTTAGCTATAAAAGTATTCATGAGGTAGCTGAGCAAAAATACACACTTGACAAAGCACTTCTCAATCATCTCAAAGATATTCGTGATGTATAAATTAAATTATTTTGTACCAAAAGAAGCAAAAGACAAAACAAAAGATGCACTTTTTGGCATTGGTGTTGGCATGTTTGAAAAATATGAGAAGTGCTCATTTGAAACATTAGGCAGAGGACAATTTAAACCGATTGGCAATGCACATCCTTATATAGGGGAAAAAGACAGACTCGAATATGTCGAGGAGTATAAAGTTGAAATGATATGTCGTGATGATTTAATACAAAAAGCAGTAGAGGTTTTAAAAGAAGCACACCCCTATGAAGAGGTGGCTTATGAGGTGATTAGACTAGAAGATTTCTAGAAGTCACCGTGTGCAGCACGTTCAGGAATTCCTTCCATTGCTTTTTGAACAAGAGTTGCCATTTTTAACATTAGTGGAGGAAGTGTATGACCACCATGAATAGCAAGAGTCATATCCATACTAATTAGGTAAGCATCACCATTTCCATATTGGACATACATGATTCTACATGGCATAAAACCACCATAATATCTTGAATAGTTCAAAAATACTTTTGCTGTAGTAAGATTACATAAAGACCAAATTCTTGCTTCTTTTACTTCATGTGGCTTTGCATCTTCTTTTGTATACATCTTAACATAACCAGTAAGTCTCATGTTATACTCTTCAGTCAGTGCAGCGATAGACTCTTTTACATCATCACCACTAACATCCGCATCAACTTTCCACTCTTTCATCATTGCACGTGCAGGGTCACCATACTTTACAACTTTTGTAAACATCGCATCATATGCCGGCATTGCACCATCATCAAGCTTGTGTTGACCTGTTACAGCTTCCCAACCCATATGTACTGTTGAACATCCTGATACAAAAAATGCAATCGCTGCTGCCATTAAAACAGTTAGTAAACTCTTTCTCATTTAATTTCCTTTTTATCTAAATTCTGTGAGATTATACACTTATTAATCTAAAACTAAATTGATTTTTTTAATTATATTTCTATATGTTTTCTATAAGTTTTTTTTATACAACAGATAAAAATAATAAAGAGTTATTATAAATCCTGTTCAACAACTCTTTTGAATGTATTGAAGTAATTGTCTTGCAGTTGCTCCATAGAGAGAGAAACATTATTGATTTTAATAGTCTCACCACCAACAACACCTATCTTTTCACAAGAGAGATTCCCCAGCATTGATTCAAAAGTTTCAGCATTTTCAGGTTTTACTTCAATGATGGCACGGCTCATAGATTCTGCAAAAATATCTCTCTCATCTTCCACGCTCATACTGACATCACAGCCAAGTCCTGATGTTGCCGCCATTTTAGCCAAGGCAATGGCTACACCACCACTGCTTGCATCTTTTGCGCACTCTAAAAGGTGTTTCTTATTTGCTTCAATAACAAGATCCCAAAGTGCAAGCTCTTTTGCATAATCAATCTCAGGAATTTTTCCGGCAACGACACCACACATCTCTTTCATATATAAAGAACCGCCAAATTCACTTCTGCTCTCCCCTACCAAGTAGAGCTGATTGCCCTTAGCTTGAAAGTTTGACATAAGGACATTGTTCTCATCATCATTTACACCAACCGTTGCAATAGAAGGTGTTGGAAAAACAGAAACACCATTTGTTTCATTATAAAGAGAGACATTACCGCCAATAACGGGAGTAGTCAGCTCTACACAGGCCTCTTTTATACCAAGACACCCTTCTCCAAACTGCCACATAACTTCAGGATTTTCGGGATTACCATAGTTCAGACAATCTGTAATAGCCAAAGGACGTGCCCCGCTCATCGCTACATTTCTTCCAGACTCGATGACTGCTGCAGCAGCCCCGCCTTTAGGGTCAACATAACAGTAACGTACATTACAGTCAGCACTCATTGCAAGTGCTTTGCCGTTCTCTTTTACACGAATGACAGAAGCATCAAGCTCTCCGCCCTTTTTAATTGTATTTGTCTGCACCATAGAGTCATACTGTGTATATATCCACGACTTGTCAATCACTTCCATCGAACATGTCAGCTTTTCAAATGCTTCTTGATTATCGACTTTAGCAAAATCATCAATTCTTGTATCTTTAATCAGGTCAAGATAGCCCGGTCGCTTCATTGGACGATTGAGTTCAGGTGCTTCCTCACTTACAGGGTCAACAGGAACTTCTCCCACTTTATCACCATGCCAGAAAAGTTCCATATTTCCAGTTGCTGTAACCTCACCGATAACCGCAGCATCAAGATCCCATTTTTCAAAGATTTTAATAATCTCTTCTTCACTTCCTTTTTTAGCACACAGAAGCATACGCTCTTGAGATTCACTCAGCATAAAATCATACGGTGTCATATTCTCTTCACGTGCAGGCACTTTGTCTAAATGCATAATCATTCCAGAACCGGAACGCCCTGCCATCTCAAAAGAACTTGATGTAAGCCCTGCTGCACCCATATCTTGAATACCAACAACATGATCCGTCTTAAAAAGTTCCAAACATGCTTCAAGCAGTAGTTTTTCAGTAAACGGGTCACCAACCTGTACTGTAGGACGTAGTGATTTTGACTCTTCTGTAAAAGAGTCAGAACTCATCACCGCTCCACCAAGACCGTCACGACCAGTTTTTGCACCAACATATAAGACAGGATTACCAATACCCTCAGCTTTACCGTAAAAAATCTCATCAGATTTTGCAAGACCAAGAGTAAATGCATTGACAAGAATGTTGCCATTATAACACTCGTCAAAACTTGTCTCACCACCGATTGTCGGAACACCCATACAGTTACCGTAACCGCCGATACCTTCTGTTACACCACGAACCAAAAATCGTTGATGTTTAGAGATATCATCACTGTTAAGTATATTACCAAAACGGAGTGCATTTAAGTTAGCTACAGGACGAGCACCCATTGTAAATATATCACGCATGATTCCGCCAACACCGGTTGCCGCGCCCTGATAGGGTTCAATATAACTCGGATGATTGTGGCTCTCCATCTTAAAAACAGCTGCCATACCATCACCGATGTCAATAACACCGGCATTTTCTCCCGGACCTTGAATAACCCATGGTGCAGTAGTTGGAAAACCTTTTAAGTGCACTTTTGAAGATTTGTATGAACAGTGCTCACTCCACATAGCAGAGAAGACTCCCAGTTCCACAAGGTTTGGCTCACGTCCTAAAATCTCTTTAATATGTGTGTAATCTTCCTGACTTAATTTATGGTTTGCTAATTGTGTCTCAATATCTGCTAATTGTTGCGGCATTTTGGTGTTGTCCTAAAATTTGGTTTTTAAAGAGGGATTATATCTAAATGTGGGTAAAAGTTATTTTAATACTCTATTTTTTAATGAAAAGCGTATTCCTTTTTTGTACGAATATTTTGCTTTAAAGCATAGATATTTTCGTAGCTGATTGCTTCGATTTCGTACTCTTTTATTCCATTTGGCAATTTAATTTTTAATTCATCGCCGACAACATGTCCCAACATAGCTTTAGAGAGTGGAGAGTGTACAGAGATAAGCCCGTTTTCAGGTTCGCTCTCAAGTACTCCACAGATAGTAAAGATCTTCTCTTCTTCTGTATCAAGGTCCAAGAGAGTAACACTGCTGCCAAAAGAGACTCTTTTATGTGTATGCAAAGAGGCGTCGATGACTTTTGCATTTTGTATCATTTTATTGAGGTAAAAAAGTCTTCTGTCAATAAAACGAAGTTTCTCTTTTGCTGCCTGATAGTCTGCATTTTCGCTTCTGTCACCAAGAGCTGCAGCGACAAGTTTTTGCTCTGCAGTTTTTGGTTTTTCAACTTCTAAGAGATATTTAAACTCTTCTACAAGGGCATCATAGCCCTCTATACTCATCGGCTCTTGCAAAATGCACTCCTAATGATGAAAACCTATGATGTAGTATGTCTCTTTATTTGGGAGTTTTTCGATTTCTACTTTATACTTCTCA
The DNA here is from genome assembly GCA_027019325.1 of Sulfurimonas sp. Lineage (GTDB taxonomy): Bacteria > Campylobacterota > Campylobacteria > Campylobacterales > Sulfurimonadaceae > Sulfurimonas. The sequence goes on along the minus strand of JALUWT010000217.1, from coordinate 18,582 downwards.
CTAAAATGTCTAATTTTTTCATGTGCTTCTTCGGCCAAAGCCGCTGTAGGAGAGTCAACTTTTATCTTCAGATGATTTGTTGTGTTTGAAAGAGCGACGTAGGCATTATTCACTTTAAGATGCTCATTTAAATCCATAATATGTTTTTCTATCTTTGCATATCCCGGTGTACTCTCTTGTATATCTTTGAGTTGTTTTTTGAGTGCATCATTTGGCACATATCCCAGCTGAGTTAATATCGCTTCTGCGTCCATCTATCTTTTCCTTTTTTTGTTAGTGTAAAAAATAATATCAGTTTTTTGTAAATATTCAGTATGAATTTATCTATTGATACTATAATTGTAATCATAATAAGATGTTTTACACATTATTTATAAAAAAGTGAGCACACATGACTGAAGAAATACTTAAAAAAATTAAACAACTCCCACCCCTTCCTGAATCAGCAATGCAGATAGAAGCGGTCTACCAAGATCCGGACTCTACCTTTAACGATATGGTAAAGATTCTGGAGAAAGATCCACTCCTGACAGCGGATATTTTAAAAGCAGCAAACTCCCCTCTTTATGGTTTCTCGCGTGAGATTAATGCAATCAGCCAGGCAGTAGGTCTGTTTGGAATGGGTACAGTACGTGGTTTTGCACTTGCAAGTATTGTCAAAAAGAGTTTCAAACTTGACCTTGCCCCTTATGGTATTACAAACGAGATGTTCTCAGAGCTTTCTAAAAAACAGCATGCACTTATAACTTCATGGTGTCTTCGTAAAGAGAATAAACTTTTAGGTGTACTTTCACCTGCAGCATTTCTAGTTGAAATCGGAAAAGTTCTCATCGCACAACAGGTTATCGCAGATAAAAAAGAAGAGGCATTCCGTAATGCACTTGCAGAGCTGCAAGATGTTGAAGCAGCTGAGAGAGAGATTGTCGGTGTAGATACTCCAGAAGTGAGTGCGACTATCTTTGCACAGTGGAAATTTGAAGAGGGTCTTGTCGATGTGATAAGAAACTGTCAAAATCCTGACCAAGCAGAAGAAGCAGACAGACGTCCTGCACAGATTTTAAATGTTGTGCGCGTTGCGGTACCTATTAATGGACGTGTTACTGAGGAGAGCATTAACAAAGCAAAAGAACTCATTGAAGAGTATGAACTCAACATGGAAAGCTTTGATAGTGCAATAGAGGCTTTTAAATAATTGCACGAATTAAAATCTTTACTTATTAAGCTCACGCACGGCGTGAGTGAACAAGACCTCTCAAAAAAAGAGATAGAACTCGTACAAGAGTGGCTTGCAAAAACATACCTTACCTTTAAAAACAACAACTATAAATTTAATTCCAAATACCGTGCCGGCGTTTTAGGACTCGTACAAAAAGGAACAGCCTATCTCCATGTAATCGGCGACAATGTCAAAGACCTCTACATAGATGAGATTGGTGCTGCCACAGAGGGTGACCTCATTATTGCACAGCGGCTGCTTGGAAAAAGAGGTGGTGCAAGTGCCAAAATAGCTGAAGTTGTAGGTAGAGAAGAGAGCTATGGTGTAGGCTACATCATAGAAAAGTATGGTCACAAATCTCTAGTTGACATTAAAACAGAGCATCCTGTAGGTGCTGAGCTCACGCAAGGTGAGATAAACAGCTATAAACTTGGCGACGTTTTTAAAATCGATTATCAAGAGCATAAAGTGATGGAAAAACTCGGCCATATGGATGATCCAAAAGTCGATGAGAAAATCGTTTTGGCACAGTACAACAAACATGATGAATTTGACGAAGAGGTACTTAAAATCGCCCGTTCCTTTCCTCCGGTTGATGCGAAAAAACATCCAAACCGAAAAGATTTGCGTGCGCTTCCTTTTTGTACGATTGACCCTGTTACTGCAAAAGATTTTGATGATTCTATATACTGGGATGATGCAAACACAACACTCTATGTAGCTATCGCAGATGTCAGCGAATATGTTAAACCTTTTGGTGCGCTTGACAATGAAGCGATGTACAGAGGTTTTTCCATCTACCTGCCGCACCGTTCCATCCCCATGCTCCCGCGTGAGCTGAGTGAGACACTCTGTTCTTTGCAGCCCCATATTGACAGACTCGCTTATGTATTTGAGATAAAACTCGACAGAGAGACGCTTGAAGTCGTGCATTCTGATGTTTATGAAGTGCTTATGCACTCAGACAGACGCTTTAACTATGAAGAGATTGATGCTTTTTTCGATGGTAAACTCAAAGCAAAAACAAAAGAAGAAGAGTTAATTTTTGACGCTTTAACAAAACTACGTGTTATTACCGACAGACTCCGGCATGAACGTCTCAAAATCGGTTTTGATTTTCACTCAGTTGAGATTTCAATGACCCTCGATGAAGATACCAACCTCATCGCTACCACAGAGTCTGAAGAGACACCTTCGCATGGACTTGTAGAAGACTGTATGCTTTTAGCAAATAAAGAAGCGGCGAAACGATACGACAGAGGGATTTTTAGAATTCATGAGCCACCAAGCCAGTCAAAGTTGCAAACACTCTATCAGGAACTCTCTGCCATCGGTATGAACATTGAAATAAAAGGAACAGTCAAAGAGACCATTGAAGCGATTCAAAAACAGGCACGTGAGATGGGCATAGAAAGTGATGTAGATACCCTCATCATCCGTTCGCAGATGCAGGCACGTTATGCACCGCTGAACTCCGGGCACTTTGGTCTTGGTTTTAAGGAGTATACCCATTTTACTTCTCCTATTCGGAGATACTCTGACCTTATTGTACACAGACTTTTAAAAGCCATTAAAAAAGGTGATACTAAAGAGGGTTCTTATGTTCTACGTAACATTGAAACACTTGCAATGATGATAAGTGAAAAAGAGAGAGAATCAAGCTCCATCGAAGTCGAATATAAAGCCAGAAAATATGCAAGATGGGCAAAACAACATCTCCACAAAGAGTTCAAAGCAAGAATCATTGCAACAGACTCGGAAGTAAGAGCAGAACTTCATGATGAAATCATCGGGGCAAAACTCAACATTACAGGTGCTACGGATGTTGTTCTTTTTGAAAATGTCATCATACGCATAGACAAAGTGGATATTCCGCGTGCGCGAATTTATGCTGCTGTTGTAGGAAAAGCCGGCGATGTATAAAAATGAGTTCGACAACCAGATAAGGAACAAAACAGTATCGAACTCTTTTGTCTTTTTTGGAGAGAGCACTTTTCTCATAGATATGTATACAAAGATGATGACAAACTTTGAAGATGCCAACATACTCAACTACTATTATGACGAGTATGACTTTAACTCTGCAAAAGCCCATCTTTCACAAGGCTCACTCTTTGGAGACAGAAATATACTCATCATTAAAAGTGAAAAAAAAGTTCCCAAAAAAGAGCTTGACACTCTTTTGGAGCTGACACATAAAAATCCTGACAATATTTTTGTCTATGCCTATTACGGCAGTGACCATAAAAGCTACAACAATACAAAAAGTTTTGCCAAAACAAAAACTATGAATGTCCGCTTTTTCAATCCAAAAGAGTATGAAGCACAAAATATACTGCTGCAGATTGCACAGGAAAAAAATGTCAACATTGACAAATATACGCTCTCACATCTTTTAAAAATCCACAATGGAGATATAGCACTCTGCGCAAATGAGATAGAAAAATTTCAAGTATTTGAGCGAGAGATCTCAACCAAAGATGTTGATAATCTTGTTTATGGACTCGGAGAGATAAATCTAGATGAGTTTACAAAAAAACTTTTAGAGAAAAAAGATTTTAAAGAGGATCTGCAAAATATTTTAGAGCATGGTGAAGATGAAATTCGCATCGTCTCAGCACTCACTTCTTATCTCACGCAGCTCTATATGTTCAATATCTATATTCGTGTAAACGGTGCACCCAATGCCTTGGAGATTTTAGGCTACCCTGCTCCAAAATTTGTCGTTGAACAAAAGGCTTCGCAGGCCATTAAAATAAAACCTGCTGCTTTCTATAAACTTCATGAGCTACTTTTAGCAAGTGAACTGGAAATGAAGAGTTCACACGTTGACAAGAGCGCCATTTTACTCTCTACACTCATAAAATTACAAAAAACACTTTAAGTTATCTTAACTACTATCAGCATACATTATACTTTAAACTTTTTTTCTGTATAATACACCCATGAATAATTTTACAGATATATTACGAGCACATCATTTAAAGGCAACACCACAACGTCTAGAGATTGCAAACACTCTCTACAGCCATGGTCATGTAAACATTGAAGACCTCTATGAAACTATGCTCAAGAAATTCAACTCTATTTCTCTTGCGACAATTTACAAAAATATTAATCTTATGATAGAAAATGCTTTCATCCAAGAGGTAAAGATTCCAAACACAAAATCAGTCTATGAACTGACAAAAGAAGCGCACTCACATCTTGTTTGTGACAATTGTGGACATGTAGAAGACATCAGCCTTGATTTAAGTGCTGTAAGCGCCCTCGCTTCACACTCTACAGAGTTTGAAATCAACAAAGCAGACCTTGTTTTTTCAGGGCTTTGTAAAAAGTGTCAATAAGCTCTCTCTTTTAATATACCCTCAGCACTCTTTTTGTATAATTACGTAATTTTTCCAAGAAGGAATCGTGATGCGTGGTTATAAAATTTTTGCCGGTTCGGCTAGTGTTGATTTTGCAAAAGAAATTTGTTCTGTTTTAGATGTCCCTTTAGCAAAAGCGGATGTAAAAAAGTTTAGTGATGGTGAAATCTCTGTTCAAATCGCAGAGAGTGTTCGTGGACGTGATGTCTTTATTGTCCAATCAACAGGTGTGCCATCAAATGACAACCTTATGGAACTACTTATTATGACAGATGCGCTTCGCCGTTCTTCTGCCTCAAGTATTACAGCTGTTGTTCCCTATTATGGCTATGCACGACAAGACAGAAAAGCTGCGCCTCGTGTACCCATTACAGCAAAACTCGTTGCAAACCTTTTTGAAACTGCGGGTATAGACAGAGTAGTCACTATTGATCTTCACGCTGGCCAGATTCAAGGTTTCTTTGATATCCCGGTTGACAATCTTTATGGCTCTGTAACATTCGAGCACTACATCAAAAGCAAAAACCTCAAAAGTCCTATCATCGCTTCTCCAGATATCGGTGGTGTCGCACGTGCGAGATACTTTGCAAAACGTATGGGTCTTGAGATGGTTATTGTAGATAAACGCCGTGAAAAAGCAAATGAGAGTGAAGTAATGAACATTATCGGTGATGTTGAAGGTCATGATGTTATCATGATTGATGATATGGTAGATACTGCGGGAACAATGGTTAAAGCAGCGACTGCACTCAAAAATCAGGGAGCTGCATCTGTTATGGCATGTGCAACACATGGCGTTTTAAGTGGAAAAGCGTATGAAAACCTTGAAAATGGTGAACTCGATGAGCTCATCATCACAAATACGCTAGATTCAGAACCACACAAAAAGATAAAAGTTTTAACAGTAGCACCACTTTTTGCTGAAGTTATCAGAAGAGTGTATCACAACGAGAGTGTTAACTCACTTTTTATGTAATACAACTATAAGGAAACAGTTACTTGAAAAACATTAGAAACTTCTCTATTATCGCTCACATAGATCATGGAAAAAGCACTTTAGCTGACAGAATCATACAAGAGTGTGGTTCTGTAAGTGAGCGGGAACTCAGCTCACAAATGATGGATACTATGGACATTGAGCAAGAGCGTGGCATTACAATTAAGGCACAGTCTGTTCGTCTTGATTATGTAAAAGACGGAGAGCATTATATCCTCAATCTCATAGACACACCGGGCCACGTTGATTTTTCTTATGAAGTGAGTAAATCTTTAGCTTCAAGTGATGGAGCACTCCTCATCGTTGATGCTGCACAGGGCGTTGAAGCACAGACTATAGCCAATGTCTATCTTGCACTTGACAATGACCTCGAACTCATTCCTGTTATCAACAAAATTGGCCTCCCTGCAGCCGATCCTGACAAAGTAGCTGAAGAGATAGAGACTTCCATCGGTATTGATGCGACAGACGCTGTTTTAGTTTCTGCAAAAACAGGTGTGGGCATTCCTGAGCTTATAGATGCCATAATTGAGCGTATCCCTGCACCACAAGGTAATTCCGAGGCACCGACTAAAGCCATTATTTATGACTCTTGGTTTGACCAGTACCTTGGAGCACTGGCACTTGTTCGTGTTTTTGACGGAGCAATAAAGAAAAACCAACGCATCAAACTGATGAGTAACAGAGAGGAGCATCAAGTCCTTGATTTGATGTATCCGCATCCACTTAAAAAGATCAAAACAGCTGCTATCAAAACAGGTGAAATCGGCATTGTGGTGCTTGGTCTCAAAGAGGTGAGTGTTGTTAATGTTGGTGACACGGTTACCGATGCTAAAAATCCTTGTAGCGAGCCGGTTGGTGAGTATGCACCTGCAAAACCTTTCGTCTTTGCAGGACTCTATCCAATCGATACCGATAAATTTGAAGAACTGCGCGATGCTCTTGATAAGCTAAAACTCAATGACTCAGCGCTCTCCTATGAGCCAGAAACTTCTGTAGCACTCGGTTTTGGTTTTCGTGTCGGTTTTCTTGGCATGCTACATATGGAAGTTGTCAAAGAGCGACTTGAGCGTGAGTTCGGACTTGATCTCATTGCGACTGCACCTTCTGTTGTCTATCATGTATATATGAACAATGGTAATTTAGTAACTGTACAAAACCCTTCGGAACTGCCAGAGGTAAACTACATAGACAGAATTGAAGAGCCTTATGTAAAAGCAACTGTCATTACTCCAAGTGACTACCTTGGCAATATCATGAATCTCTTAGTTTCCAAGCGTGGTATTCAGAGTAAAATGACCTACCTCAATGAGGAGCGGGTTATGCTTGAGTATGAAATTCCAATGAATGAAATCGTTATTGATTTTTATGATACACTCAAATCTATCTCCAAAGGGTATGCATCTTTTGATTATGAGCCTACTAATTTTAAAGAAGGCGATCTTGTCAAACTTGATGTCAAAGTAGCGGGTGAAGTTGTTGATGCATTGAGCGTCATTGTTCCGCGTACTTCCGCACTGGCACGAGGAAGAATACTTGTAAAGAACATGAAAGAACTCATTCCACGTCAACTCTTTGAAGTAGCGGTTCAAGCCTCTCTTGGCAATCAAGTTATTGCCCGTGAAACGATTAAATCTATGGGGAAAAATGTTACAGCGAAATGTTATGGTGGAGATATCACCCGTAAGCGTAAACTTTTAGAGAAACAAAAAGCCGGTAAAAAACGAATGAAGTCTATAGGTAAAGTGCAACTGCCGCAAGAAGCTTTCATGTCAGTTTTGAAGATGGACTAAAGAAAGAATGAAATGTCTGTTGTGTGAGAAATACTCTCTCACGCAGCATATCTGCAAGAACTGTCAAACTCAATTTCTCCAACCCTCTCTTTACAAACGCAAACTCTCAAATGGCATAGAAGTCATCTCTTTTTACAGATACGAAGATATTAAAAAACTCCTTTTTACAAAACATACTGACATCGGATACCACATCTACACACTCCTTGCAAAATTAAGCTTTAAAAAATTTGCACAGGAGTTTCACTTTGGGGAACAAGTTGCATCTGTCGGAATTGATGACACCACAAGAAGCGGTTACTCCCACACAGCTGTTTTAAACAGAGCACTCAAAAGTACAGATATCAAAGCACTTTACGGCACTCTGCGTGCAACAAACAGCATCAACTACTCTGGTGAGTCAAGAGCTTTCAGAGAGGAAAATCCAAGAAATTTCAAACTTAAAAACTTTAGAACCAAATATGTCATTTTAGTCGATGATATCATCACAACGGGAACAACACTGAGCGAGGCTATTATAGTACTAAAAGAAAAAGAAAAAGAGGTTATTTTTTGCTTAACACTTTGTGATGTCAGTTTAAAATAGCTAAAAGGCTTAAAAAAGCCCTTTAAAAAGTTTGTTTATATCTTTTCCAAGATGTTTTTGCAACTCTTTTTTTACAGCTTTCTCAGCTTCTTTTTTCACAATCTTACTTGCGTCTACACTCACCTGAGGAGAAGATGCATTACCGCGTAGTTTTACAACAAGAGGATTACCGTTTGCATTAATGTCTATTATAGAATCAATGCGCTTTGTTTTTGAGTTGAGTTTCGTATTTGTTGTTTTAATGGATGATGTGTTTGATTTGAGATCAAGCGATGCAAGAATATGCTCTCTGTTTATTTTCGCAGAGACATCTCCTTTAAAAAGCTGCTTATACAAGTCAATATGGGCATACTGTTTTGTCAAATCGAGCACTCTATTTCTTGTAAATTTTCCTTCTGAAAGAAAGCCTTTAAAATCTCCTTTTTCCGCTGCTAAATTATAATCAAGTTTGGCATCAATATCTGCAGCGAAAACTTTTGGATAGATGAGTATATCTAAGATATCAAGCGTACGCAGTTTATTTATATCTGCGTGAAAATCATCATTGTGCAGTTTTGCATCTACTTTTCCACCGGCAATATTACTGTGCATCGTAAAATCCAGATCTTTTGCTTTTTTCACTTCCCCATTCGCTGCAAATGCACCTTGTAAATGGCGCTGTGTTACAAAGTAGAGTCTATCAAGATTATGAATTTTTACTTTATAATCACTTTTCAGCGAAGCATCATTCATATCAAAACGTGCTTTTTTCACATTGAGATTTGCAAGATTAGAAGCAAAATCTACTTTCGTATCTATAAGGTTTTTATCAAGCGTCGTATAGGCTCGCATACCATAAGAAACTTTTAACATTGCAGATTTGAACTTGTACATCTTTGTCAACAGTTTTGTATCTAAAAGACCTTTTTTGAGTACTGTTGTCACATCTCCTTGCAAGTTTTTCACATCTGCATTTGTAATGTTTGCTTTGATATCTACCAGTGCATCGGTATAGTGCGGTTGTTTGAGCATATAAAGCAGTTTTTGCACATGTAAATCTCTTATGTTTGCCTGCACACTTTTTGGGGAAAAGTTCGTTAACAGAGCTGCAAAAGTTGTATTTGACGCGGCTATGTCACTTTTTCCTTTTACAACAAGTTTCTCTTTTGTACCTTTAACACTGCCGCTAAGACGTAATGGACCGCGAACATCTGCGTGAGTAACTGGCTTCAACACTGCCAATTCTTTAACATTTAGACCATAAGTAAGTGCTAGTGTTAATGGTTCAGGTTTAATTTTTCCCGCTGAGTTGATTTTTGCAAGATTGGAATCAAGTAGATAACTGTAATCTATATCATCCCCTTTGAGTTTTGCTTTGAGCTTCATAGCAAAGAGTGTTTTTGGAATGCTAATTTTAAAATCTTTTTTCATTACAGCTGAATTTAAAAGACCTTTTTTCGTAACAAGTGAAACATCCCCATCAAGTTGATGCGGTGTAATGTTTTTAAAATTGGCAACTACATCTACTTTTGCCCGAGCATACTCTTTTTGGTTTAGCATATGAAGTAACGAAGCTAAATCTAAATTATCCACTTTGGCAATTATGGAAATTGGATTAAAATTCGCCAGAACAACATCATACTTAGTGTTACTTTTCGCAACATCACTAACACCTTTAATCTTTAAAAGTTTGCTGTCTCCTCTTATGACACCCTCTGTAAAAAATGAGTCATTGAGTTTTGTCTTTGTTAAAGGCTTTAAAGAGTCCAGATCATGCAAAGCGACTTTATATGTAAGATCAAACGATTGTGCAAAAAGAGAATATGTTCCATCAATGGCAATTGTGTTGTTTTTATTTAATTCCAATGCTACATGCAGAGAACTCACACCTAAAGAAAACCGTGTTAAAGAGCTCTCTAGTTTTGTCTGCTCTTTTATTTTTGACTCCAGTATTGGCTTGAGTATTCCATTTCCAAGGGAAGTAAAAAGCCCCACATACGCAAGAAGCACTAATCCTACCACTGCACCGACTATCCAATAAATAAATTTCATCTCATACGCTCCATAGATTTTATTTTATAATCATACACTATTTAGATGACAATTTCATAAGAAAAGCAGTAATCCGTACTTGATGCCATATGACTCAACTTTATTTACCAATAAAATTCAACTACGACTTGACATTGTTACACTCAATATGTATAATATGCTTATCTTTTAAAAAAAGGAGCTTTATATTATTATGTCTAATGAAAATATAGAAAACGAAAACATTAATGAAAACGAAACGAATATAAATGAAGAGGCAGAGGCAAATGCCGTTGCTGCTGAGAATGAACTTGAACTACTTCAAAAAGAGTTAGAAGAGTACAAAGACAAGTATGCACGTGTTCACGCTGATTTTGACAATATCAAAAAGAGATTGGAACGTGAGAAGTATACAGCAGTAGAGTATGCAAATGAAAAATTTGCAAAAGATATGATTCCGGTACTTGATTCTCTCCAGATGGCACTTAAATCTGCAGACGCAGATGCAGCACCCGAAGAGTTGATTGAAAAACTCAAAGAGGGAATTGAACTTACATTGAAGCAGTTTATAACAGCACTTGAAAAGCATGGTGTAACTATGGTATCTCACGAAGAGCCGTTTGATCCAAACATTCACAATGCAGTTCAGAGTGTTGAGCATCCAGAAGTTGAGAGCGGTCAAATCGTTGAGACTTTTCAAACTGGGTACAAATACAAAGAGAGACCATTGCGTGAAGCGATGGTTGTAGTTGCGAATTAATTTCGCTTTGTGCAACATAAGTTGCAAAAGATATTTTGAAAACTTAATACAATTACATCGTAATTAAATAAGTTTTCCGCCTCCATTGGAGGCAAAGACGCCAAGTGTCGTAGGCTTCCTGCCGAAGGAAACCAAGCGTTAGCGTAAGAAGCGGGATTACTCCCGATTCTGTAACCAAAGGGAATGAAAAGGTTCCCTTAAATTTTATAAAATAAAATTAAAGGATAAGAAAATGAGCAAAGTAATAGGTATAGATTTAGGAACAACAAACTCTTGTGTGGCAGTATATGAAGGCGGTGAAGCGAAAATCATCCCAAATGCAGAAGGGAAAAACACAACACCTTCCGTCGTTGCATTTACTGATAAAGGGGAAGTTTTAGTAGGTGACCCAGCAAAACGTCAAGCGATTACAAACCCTGAAAAAACAATCTCTTCAGTAAAAAGAATCATGGGTCTTATGATGAACGAAGAGAACGCAAAACTCGCTCAAGATAAAGTTACATATAAAATAGTAGATAAAGATGGAATGGCTGCTGTTGATGTTGCAGGTAAAGTATATACACCGCAAGAAGTTTCAGCAAAAATTCTTACAAAACTCAAAGAAGATGCGGAGTCTTTCTTAGGTTCAAAAGTGACAGATGCTGTTATTACAGTTCCTGCATATTTTAATGATGCACAAAGAAAAGCGACAAAAGATGCCGGAACAATCGCAGGACTCAATGTTCTTCGTATTATCAATGAGCCGACAGCTTCAGCACTTGCATATGGTCTTGAAAGCAAAAGCGAAGAGAATGTACTTGTATATGACCTTGGTGGTGGTACATTTGATGTTACAACATTGGAAATTTCTGACGGTACATTTGAAGTTCTTTCAACTGACGGAAATGCATTCTTAGGTGGTGATGACTTCGATAACAAGATTGTCGACTGGTTAGCAACTGAGTTTAAAGGAAGCCACGGAATTGATCTTAAAAATGATAAAATGGCACTGCAACGTCTTAAAGATGCAGCAGAAACTGCGAAAAAAGAGTTAAGTAGCGCGACTGAGACTGAAATCAACCTGCCGTTCATTACAATGACAGAAGCCGGGCCACAACACTTAGTTGTAAAACTTACTCGTGCTAAATTTGAAGGTATGATTGAAGCACTTGTAAAAGAGACTATGGATCATATTGATGTTGCTATGAAAGATGCGGACTTAAGTAAAAATGAGATCAAAGAGATTATCATGGTTGGTGGTTCAACTCGTGTGCCATTGGTACAGACAAAAGTAAGTGATTACTTCGATGGAAAAGATTTAAATAAATCTGTTAACCCTGATGAAGTTGTTGCTGCAGGTGCTGCTATTCAAGGTGGTGTACTGCGTGGAGATGTAAAAGATGTTCTTTTACTTGATGTTACACCTCTTTCACTTGGAATTGAAACACTTGGCGGTGTTGCAACAAAAGTAATTGAAAAAGGGACAACTATTCCAGTGAAGAAATCACAAATCTTCTCAACTGCAGAAGACAACCAGCCAGCGGTTTCTATCAATGTAGTACAAGGGGAGCGTGAGTTTGCTAAAGACAATAAATCTCTCGGTCTATTTGAGCTTGGTGATATTCCGGCAGCACCACGTGGTGTGCCTCAGATTGAAGTGACATTTGACATTGATGCAAATGGTATTTTAACTGTTAGTTCTACTGACAAAGGTACTGGAAAATCGCAATCAATCACTATCTCTGGATCATCTGGACTGAGTGAAGAAGAGATCAATAAAATGGTTCAAGATGCGGAAGCTCACAAAGCAGAAGATGAAGCTAGAAAAGCACTTGTAGAGCTTAAAAACCAAGCAGATGCACTGATCGCTCAAACAGAGAAATCTATGACAGAGATGGGTGACAATCTTGAAGCTGATGAAAAAGCAAAAATTCAAGCAGCTATTACTGAGCTTCAAGAGGTTCTAAAAGATGAAAATGCATCCAAAGAGCAAATCGAAGAGAAAGTAAAAGCACTTACAGAAGCAAGTCATAAAATGGCTGAACAGATGTATAAAAAAGAGCAAGGTGGTGAAGCTGGTGAAGCAAACCAAAATGCTAAAAAAGATGACGATGATGTTATCGATGCAGAGATAGAGTAACAACTCTATCTTCGCACCCTCTAAACTCCTACTCTAACAATCAAGAACTATTTATCTACTCAACGCTTTCATAGCCGCTATCAAATACTTTGGATTATGAATAGAATCATAAACCGGTATCACTTTTTTATCAGTATCAAAGAGTCCATAGACTGCCATTTGTGCCGTTCGAACAGAGTACTCAACTGTAAAAACACAATCTTTTTCAACTTCGGCAAATTGACCTAAAAATGCAAAATTTGTAGCCCCCTTGGGAATAACATCCGGTCTGTCACCTAATTCTCTAGGCATAAAGAGGCTGTCTATAAAAGGCATAGCAACAGGAAGACAGTTCACTTTTCCTGCTTGAGTAATCGGTTTCATCAACTCTTGAATTTTCAGATGACCATACAGCTCTTCGAGTATCTCTTCACCGTTGCACTCTGCCATCGTTTTATTTACAAAGTTTCCTTTTCTATCTGGGTAGAGTCCATATCCCCAAAATATTTTTACACTCTCACTTTGATTTACAAAATGAGGCTGATGCGCAATAACAATGGACATCAACCAATTGGAATCTGTCATCGTTACCAAGCCGCCTGTTCCATCTACATTCCCAGTAAACTCCTGCATATAATCATGAAAAGTCGTATCTTTTAAAGTTGCCGTAAAAGAGTACCATTTTTGCAGGTCAACATTATCGCAAAAAGGGTCCGGATTGCCGAAGATCTCATGTTTCTTAGCCAGTTTTTTCCATAGTTTCCATGAGCCGGATTCTTCTATGCCTTTGAGTTTTGGTGCTTCATGCCACGAGCCAACATCTGTACTCTCAGTAATGGAACCGTTAGTGATGAAAACATAATCATTTTGAGATAGAACAATTTCATCTCTGTTTTTCAAATGAATAACCGTTGCCGTATGTCTGTCCGAGGAGAGATTAAAGTCGATATCTACAACTTCCCGCTCCATATCAAAATGCACACCTCTGGCTTCAAGGTATTTACGCAGCGGACGAATTACAGAGTCATACTGATTATACTTTGTCCGCATAATGCCGCCGATCTTATACAAACCATCAACAAGATGAATAAAACGTTTCATATAGCGTCGCATCTCAGCAACAGAACTCCACTTTTGAAATGCAAACATCGTAGACCAAATTTGCCAGTAGTTTGTCTCAAAAAAATCTTGATCAAACCAATCTTCTATACGTTTATTATTCAATACTATTTCAGGTATAAAAGTGAGTTCTGTAAGTTTCGCCTGCTGTTTAAAGGAGAGCCCATAGGAAGAGAGATCAACTTTTTGACCGTTTTTCAACAGGCGTGCTTTTGCATTGGAGACATACTTCTCACTAAATGCAAAAGTCTCCTCTTTTACAGAGATATTTTCATCTTCTAAAGAAGGAATATTTGAGAGCAGATCCCAATAACATTCATAGTGTGCTTCGTGCATTCTTCCGCCACGCACTAAAAATCCCTGATCCTCATTTCCGGAGCCATCACATGCACCACCAGGGATGTTCTCTTTTTCAAGAATATGAATGTTTTCACCTGCAATACCGGCATCTTTTTGCAGGTATACAGCACTCGCTAATGCCGCTACCCCACTTCCGACAAGGTAAACTTTTGAATCTTTGTATTTACTGTTTTGCATTTTTAAAATCTTTCTTAGCAATCTGCCAAGCAGAGTAGAAATCTACAATTTTTCCACCATGTTTTTTTTGAAATCTTTTCGCATCTTCCAAATTTTTAAAAGCATATTTGCTTACCGGACTCATAGTCCCTTTCACATCACTTCCCACGACATAAAAAGCTTCTGTAACAGGAATAAATTTCAGTGATCTGACATCCACCACCATTGGGTTTTCAAGCTCAGCACCCTGATTAATGTGATCTGTCAAACAGTGAAGAGAACAGTATTGAATATTTTTACCATTCAGCTTCGCTGCATGACTTGTCTTGTAAAATTTGACAAGATTCATACCACACATCGCACAATGCTCTTTTTGTGCTCCCTGTTGTACAAGAATGGCATCTTTTTTATCTACAGTTTGAAACATTTTGTGCATCATAGGCTTTTTTTGATCTGCAAGGGAAGTTGTTGCTTGACTTTTATCTGTACTCTGCATTTTTTTCTGTTTTACAGATGCAGTTTGTTTATCAGTTTTTACCTCTGGTGAAATGTTTTGACAACCGGTCATGAGTACAATGAATAACGAAGTAATCAAGAGTTTTAACATATTTTATCCTTTATTTTTACTAATTTTATCACTTTATTATTACATTAGTGTTAAACTAAATCATAATGAAATCAAAAATCAAACACTATATCAAAGAAACTATCTATTTTCTTATTGCTATAACCATTATTACCAATCTTATGAGCCTTTATAAAGCACAATCTTTAAACAGTGCACCGCTCAATATTAAATCATTTCAATTGATTGACAACAGTATTTACACTGTTAAGAGCAATAAGCCTCTGCTTATACATTTCTGGGCAACATGGTGTCCTACGTGTAAACTTGAAGCATCAAATATTAATTTTCTCTCAAAACATTATCAAGTCATTACAATAGCTGTCAAATCAGGAACTGATGCAAAGATAAAAAAGTACCTTAATGCGCATGATTACACATATAAAGTAATGAATGACAAAGATGGTACACTCTCCCGGAAATTTCAAATCTCTGGATTTCCAACTAGCTTTATCTATGACAAAAACAAAAAACTTGTCTTTAAAGAGGTCGGATACAGTTCAACACTCGGACTTTGGCTGAGACTTCTATGGGCAGGAATGAAATAGATGCAACATTTTGAGTTTCAGTATCCTTATGCTTTTTTACTTTTACTGCTTATCATCTGTATCTATAAGTGTCCCCTGAGCATTAAAAAAATCATTTTTCCCCATACATCCCTTTTTTCGCAAAAAGCACAATGGTTTAACAAAGAAAAACTGTTCTACTCTTTCATTTTAGCACTACTCGCTACAGCACTCGCATCACCCATCAGCTATGATTCCAAAAGCGCGCAGCAGCGAAAAGGTCGTGATCTTGTTTTTGCACTTGATACGAGTGGTTCTATGGATGAGAGCGGATACTCCAGCGATACTACAAGTGAGAGTAAATTCTCCATCTTGCAAAAACTCATTAAAAGTTTCGTAGAAAAAAGATTTGATGACAATGTAGGTGTTGTTGTATTTGGCTCCTATGCTTTCAGTCCTGTTCCCATTACTTATGATATGCACTCACTTGCTTATATGCTTGATTTTTTAGAGGTCAGCATGGCTGGTAGTTCCACAGCGATTGGTGATGGCATAGCACGTTCACTTGAGTTGTTGCAAAAATCTCACGCAAAGAACAAAGTAATCATTCTTATTACAGACGGATACCAAAACAGTGGAACAACGAAGATAAAAGATGCCGTAGATCAGGCAAAGAAACTTCATGTGAAAATCTACACTATCGGTTTAGGCAGAGCAAGCGATTATGATACAAAACTTTTACAAAACATAGCTAAAGATACAGGGGGGGTTGCCTTTAGTGCCAAAAATGCAGAAGCACTACGGAACGTTTACAAAGAGTTAAATGCACTTGAACCGAGTGCAATCCGCTCCGAGCACTATTTAAACAAACAGATGCTCTTTACCTATCCTTTAGCATTTGCCATCCTCCTGCTTTTATATCTGCTTGCAAAAAGGAGAGCCTAGATGACTTTTCTCAATGCCTGGGTACTCTTTGGACTTATTCCTATCTATTTTATCTACAAAAAACATGCCCATCCAAACAGGCAGACAAAACTTTTGTATCTGAGTCTCTTTTTTATGTTTTTGGCAATGGCACGGCCAGCTTATGAAAACGCCTATGTAGAAGAAAATTTCAATTCTCATGACTACATTATAGCCCTTGATGCCTCTTACTCTATGCAGGCAAACGACTTAAAACCAAGCCGTTATGAACTTGCAAAAGCAGCTATCAAAAAACTGATAAAAGAGCATCCAAAAGACAGATTTACCCTCTTTGCTTTTACATCATCAACACTCTTAATATCTCCACCTACAACAGATACAGAGATAAGTATGATGGCACTCGATGCGCTCAATCCAAAATACATTTTGACAAAAAGCACTAATCTCAAAAATCTTTTCAAAACTGTTGCAAAGCTCCCAATGAAACAAAAAAATCTAATTATTTTTAGTGACGGCGGCGATGAACATGACATTACTAGCCTTGCAAAAATTGCCAAGAGAAGCAGCATCATTCCTTACATTGTAGCAACTGCTACGCAAAAAGGTGCAGCGCTGAAAAAAGATGGAAAGTATATTAAAGATTTTCGTAAATCTATCGTTATTTCAAAAATAAACCCTATGCTTGTTGATTTAGCCAATGCGACAAATGGAAGATATTATCAACTTACTTCACTCAGTGATATTGACCAACTCTCTCATGATTTGCAGTCACAGCAGAGTAAAAAAGAGCATATAAAAGTAAAGACATACAAAGAGCTTTTTGCCCTTCCTTTAATTATTGCATTCATACTCTACTTTTTAGGAATTACAAAACTTTCACAACACATTTTCGTTTTTCTGCCTCTTGTACTTTTTTTACCAAATAAAAGCCATGCGAATATGCTTGATTTTTATTATGCACACAGTGCGAAAACGGCCTACAAGGAGCAGAAATTTCATGATGCAGCACGTAATTATGCAAAACTAACACCTTCACAGCAAAGTTACTACAATCTCGCAAGCGCCTATTACAAAGCCGGTAATTATAAAAAAGCCGTAGAGTTTTTCACGCAGATAAAAACGCAGCATAGAGCGCTCAAACAAAAGATTTTTTACAACCTTGGCAACTGTGCTGTAAAAATAAAGAAGTATGACAGAGCAAAAAATTACTACATTGACGCGCTTCTCCTCGGGGATGATGCTGATGCCCTCTACAACCTGAATCTACTCAGAAAATTAAAACTAAAAACGGCTAAAGATGTCTCTAAGATGATGCCGCATAACCAAAGCACTCAAAAGAAAAAGAAGTCGCAAAAGCAATCGAAGAAGAAAAACAGTAAGAAAAGCAGTGCGGCAAAAAAATCATCCAATCAATCAGCCAATGAAAAAACAAACGGAGCCGGCAGTTCAAAAAGAAGCAAACAAAAGCTCAGCCGTAAACAGGTAAGCAAAAAGCGAAGAGGTATTTATAAATTCACTTATAAAGCCTATGAAAAAATCAATAAAGGATATACAAATGAAAAAGAGCCTTGGTAGAATACTCCTCCTGCTTTTTCTGGGCTTGAGTCTTCTCAAAGCAAATAATTTAGCTACATATAAATTGTTTGCAAACAAAACAGCACCCTATGAAAAAGAAGCAGTTGCCATCACTTTTGAAGCTACTCAAAAAGACCATACTGATAATATGATGTTTTCTTTACAGCCGAAAAAAAGCAAAGATTATAAAATTATTCTGCTTAGTAAAAAAAATGATAACAAAAGAGGGCATCATGCCCATACTGTTTTTACCTATCTTTTATTCCCGCTCAAAGTTAAAACAATACTCGTAAATTTTGATTTTATTATTCGTACTGCCAGTGATAGTGCTATTGCACAAAGCGTTATCGATGATCACGACGATAGCATTGGCGTTAACACGCACGATACAACATTAACAATCAAACCTTTAGCACTTCAGGTAAAAAAACTCTCTCACGCTGTTGACTTAGTAGGAGACTTTTCCCTCCAAGAAAAAATACAAAATAC
>JALUWT010000216.1 GCA_027019325.1 Sulfurimonas sp. | reverse complement strand
GTGTGATTTCCTGAACATAGAGTGTCTCTATAGGAGTATCTGCGTGAGAAAGGCTTGATTGAATCGTACATATCTGACAATCGTTATGCTGTTTAAGGTCATTATGGTGGTGCATACTCCCAAGCAGAGACGCAAGCACAAAGACAACAGCAAAATATTTTCTCAGCCACTTTTTAATCATAAAGGTATTATAACATTCCTTGGTAATAATTATCAATCTTTTTTTCTAAAAATTTAACATTTATTTACGTCACTATCGAAGCTTAATATTCCAAAACCTTGAAATTTACTTTTTGCGCAAATAAGAGCATCTACAAAATCTATATTTCTATTTTCTATAATATTAAGAGTTTCGTGAAGTATAATCTTGCTGCTATTGACAACACCGTTCAGTGCTAAAATAATTTTAAGGTCATTAATAACCTCTACTTTAGGAAGTTTATAAAATTTCGTCAGTACAAAAAAAGTTTCCATTAAAACACCCTCTAAAATTTCTACTTGAAGTTTTGCGGACTCTATTTCTTTGAAAATTTTTATACTTTTTTCTAAATGTTCCTGATGATCGCCAACTAAAAAGCGTATAATAATATTTGTATCAAGAAGATAAACCATATTTCTCTTTCATTGCCTCTTGCATTGCCATCGATTTTATTGTATCAAAATCCATTTCTGTTGTTTTAACTCGTTTTTGATATTTTCCTGCCAACTTATCAATCACACTTACATTTTCCAGAGGATAGACCATAGCAAGTACTCGCTTTTTACGCTTATCTATAATTTGCATAACTTCTGTCAGATTGGAAAAGACTGAGCTATTTTTTTGTATTTCACCTATTCCTATGCTCAACATTTTCTCTCCTTTTATATATATTATAATTATTATACATAAAAAGAATTATTTTGTCAAAACGATCAATCGTCTTTCAATGTATAAAGTTTTAAAACTGTACACTTCTTTTATATACTCAAAAGTTTTTGGTGTATAAATAAAGACATGCGTGGGGTCATTTTTATAATACCATAACGAAAAATCAATCTTCTCATCGTAAATATCTGTCATAAGGTAGAGTTTCCCTCCCTCACGCAGCATCTCACGCAGGAGTGTAAACTCTTTTTTAGGATGGTAAAAATGCTCTACGACTTCACACGAACTAATATAGTCATATTTCTGCGTGAGCAACTCTGGCTCATTATGAAAGTATGGGTCATAATTTTTAATGTCGTAATCATGCTCACGCAGCACTGCGGAGATGATAGAGGAAGTCCCTGCTCCAAAATCAAGCCCTTTGTTCTCTTTTAAAAAATCTTTTACAATGTTGGAAGTGATTGGAGAGACAAATTTTCTGTACCCTTCATCTTGGGTGTCATCGTCATGCAGCTCGTAACGCTCTTTTTCAGCATCTTCTTTTGGCAGATCGTCGCTGTGGACAAAAATCCCGCTACAACTGTTACATTTGTAATATCTCTGGGTATCTTCATAAAATTTTTCTGCGTGATTTTCACATAATGGGCAAACTTGATTCATAGAGTAATCTTAGCGTATCAACCATTGATAAGCAATAAAAAGATAAAATCACACCATTATATTTCTAAGGAATTTTATTGTTCAATTTACCAAATTTTTTGGCATCGCTTCGTATACTCCTTGCACCATTGTTGTTTTGGGTTATACTCAATCCGCAGATTTTTACAGACAATGGCTTTGACATTACATGGAACTACTATTTTGCCTCACTACTATTTGTTCTGGCCTCTGCAACTGACTTTTTTGACGGCTATATTGCACGTCAGTGGAATCAGATGACACTGCTTGGTGCCATTATAGACCCACTGGCAGATAAAATGCTCACGCTTGCAGCTTTTTTAGGTTTGATGGTTATGGGAGAAGCTTCTGCATGGGCAATTTACATCATCATCGTGCGTGAGCTTTTCATTACAGGCATACGTACTGTTGCTGTAGGTGAAGGTGTCAGTGTCAAAGCATCATGGTCTGGTAAGATAAAAACAGTGGCTCAGATGATAGCCATAGGTTTTTTACTTATGCGCTGGCCATATGGGGATGCCCTACTCTGGTTTGCGGTATTTTTGACAGTTTACTCTGGACTTGAATATCTTTGGGGCTTTAGAAAAGCACTTTTAAAGGATGAGATTTAATGGGTTACTTGGTTTCACTTCTAGTCCTCTCCGGACTTATATTTTTTCACGAACTTGGTCACTTTACAGCAGCACGCTTGATGGGTGTCTATGTAGAAGTTTTCAGCATCGGCTTTGGAAAACGTCTCTTTACATTTCGGGCTTTTAGTACACAATGGAGCATCTCTGCCATTCCTCTAGGCGGTTATGTCCGTATGAAAGGGCAAGATGACACAGATCCGAGCAAAAAGATCTATGCACCGGACAGCTACAACTCTAAAACACCGCTGCAACGTATTTTTATTCTTTTAGCCGGACCACTTGCAAACTTTGTTCTGGCATTTATTCTCTACTTTGCCATTGCGATGGGTAACCCTTCTGTGCTGGCACCTGTTGTCGGTCAAGTCACTAAAGGCTCTCCGGCATTTATTGCAGGCTTGGAATCAAATGACACTATTCTCTCCATAAACGGCAAAAAAATTGCAAGTTGGAAAGAGATGGCAGAACGCATCAAAGCATCTGAAGGTGCCATTGCTCTTAAAGTGGACAGAAAAGGTTATCTGAAGTTCATCAGCCTGACTCCAAAACTCAAAGATGCCAAAAATATGTATGGAGAAGATGTCAAACGCAAGATGATAGGCATCTCTGCAGCAGGTGTGATGAAAGAGCGAAAACTTAATTTGCTGGGAAAATTTTCTTATGCAACAAATCAAACAGTTTTTGCTTCGACACTCATCTTTACAGGTATGAAAAAGCTCATATTTGGTGAAGTTCCTGCTAGTGAAATGGGTGGGGTCATCAGCATAGTAAAACTCACTTCAGATGCGACAGATGCAGGCTGGATGAGTGTTCTGTTTTTTGCAGCACTCATCAGTGTCAATCTGGGGGTTTTAAATCTCCTGCCTATTCCGGCACTTGACGGCGGCCATATTATGTTTAATCTTTATGAGCTGCTGTTTCGCCGTAAACCAAGTGAAAAAGTACTTATAAAGCTTACCATTGCCGGTTGGGTTATTTTATTTGGCCTTATGGGACTCGGAATTTTTAATGATATTAACAGACTTATAGGACAAGGATAAACAATGACAGATAGTGAGTATAAATTATACATAGATGACGTTATTAGACGTGTCGAAGAGGCACGATTAAAAGTAAGCGAACACCATATTGTAAAAATCATTGCTGTAAGCAAATATTCTCAAGTAGAAGATATTGAGCATCTCTATCGCATTGGGCAGCGTGCTTTTGGAGAAAACAAAGTTCAAGACCTGCGTGAGAAAGCAAAAACACTTGAAGATTTTCCAATTGAATGGCACTTCATAGGCAATCTTCAAAAAAACAAAATCAACAATCTTTTAACTATCGATCCTTCACTTTTTCAAGCACTTGACTCCCTAGAACTAGCACAAGAGCTCCAAAAGAAACTACTTGCAAAAGATATGACACTTGACGCTCTCTTGCAGATAAACTCCGCGAAAGAGGAGTCAAAACATGGTGTAATGCCTGAAGATGCTCTTGAAATATACAAACAGATTCAAAAAGAGTGTCCAAATATTAAGCTCAAAGGGCTTATGAGCATCGGTGCGCATACAGATGATAAAGAAATAGTAAGAAAAAGTTTTGAAACAACACATAAACTTTATGAACAGTTAGAGGCTGCTACTATTTGTTCTATGGGTATGAGCGGAGATTTTGAACTTGCCATCGAATGTGGCTCAAATATGGTGCGTCTTGGCTCCATCATGTTTAATAAATAATTTAAACTTAAATCGTTGAATTATTTATAAAATAGATTGAACTTATGAATATTATAAGATATAATTCTAAAAAATCAATAAGGATTATATATGACACAATCACTACTTATGGACAAATACCCAATTTATTCAGTTCAAATCGCAAAAAATGAAACACGCTATTCAGATGTAGATGCAATTATTGCCTATTTAGAAGAGAAAATTTCTGCACACCCTTTTGCTACAGAAATTGCAATTTTTGACCACTACGCACACACAAAATCAATTAATAATTATATTTTAGCCGACACAATTTGTGCAGCGAAAAACTTAATATTTTGTTTTGGAAAAATGCTTCCAGATCCTAAAATGCTGGCAGTACGTCCAAGAAGTATCGGTGTAGCAGATTTAGGTGACGTCTTTGAAGTCAACTTTTTAGAGGTACCGAACGAAGCTCTTCAAAAAGTGACTGAAGAGTGGGTCCAATCAATTCAAAATAAATAAAAGCTCAGCTCTTTTACTTGTACCTTTTAAATCGTACAGCATTACTTTTCGGATTCGATATAAGTTGTTGCTGATACGCTATCATTTCATAAAATGGTTGTAAAAAACCATCTAACTCATTTTGTTCAATGCTTTCAATTGAGCGCATATTTAAAAGTTCCAACACAACTAAAGTAGACTCAATAGTAGACAAATAGGCTGCATCTGGTTGTTCTTTTATCTGGTACTGCGATGTTTTTGTTGTTGTAAAACTCATATGCTGAAGCTTTTGCAGGTTTCTGCTTTCTCTGAACATCTTCTTTGTGCATGCCCATGTTGAGTCTATCAAAAAAATTGCCAATGGTTTTGAACCATTCTTAGGATTTTCCTGCGTGAGATTCAGCGCATTGTCTGAAGGGTAAAGAATATAGCTCTGATGTGTCGCTATTATCTCATTAATTCGACTATTGTGCGTAAAGTCTATGCCTACAAAAAGCTCAGAATTATCAAGACTTTGATGTGTAAAGTGCCCCGTGTTATTTTTGACTTTCTTGAACTCTTTTGGATGCATTAAAATGACAAATTTTGTCTCTGTATCTATGTGTGCAAAATAGCTGCACATGCATGAACTTTTTGGTCTGTAACATTTATAACACTTTTCTCTATCACCGTAGTAAGTTTTCATAAATAAAATTATAGTAGAATATCCTTAAGTACCTATCCATAAATAAACCCAAATAACAGAGGCTTAAAATGATGATGAGTACAAGGCAAAAAGACGCAGGAGCTATTAATAGCTTTTGCTATGCCCTTTGGGTACAAGGTGTTTTTAACGCAGTAATCGTTATCATTTTAAATCTCCCTACGGGCGATAAGAAAAAGATACATTTGCTTCGTTAGATTTTCTCATCTTAGCTATGGCTAGGATTTCAAAAATCTGCCTTATATCTGCACCTTTTTCTTATCGCTGTTAATTGGGTTTATTTATGGATAGGTACTTTATGACTAGTGACAAATATGATCTTATTGTTATTGGAAGCGGTGCTGCAGGCATCATAGCTGCAATAGTTGCCTCACGTGAGGGGAAAAAAGTACTGCTTCTTGAAAAGCTCTCCAAAATTGCTTCCAAGCTCAAAGCTACAGGAGGCGGCAGATGTAATCTGACAAATACCCTCTGTAATGAAGATTTTATGGCAAGATTTGGAAAAAACGGCCGCTTTATGCAAGATGCGCTGCATGAGTTTGATCATCAAAAACTCATCGCTTTTTTAGAAGAGATAGGCATCGAGACACATGCTCCTGATGGATTTCGAGTCTTTCCGACATCACACTCTTCTGCAACAATCATTGCCGGTTTAGAGGCTGAAATGCTTCGCCTCGGTGTTACAATACACTGCAATCAAAAAGTAACCCGTCTGCTCTCAACAGGCAGACACATTGACGGAGTAAAGACAGAAGAGAAAAGCTTCTTGGCACCCAATGTCATCGTGGCAACCGGTGGTATGGGCTACCCTGTTTTAGGTGCTGAGGGGGATGGTTACAATCTTGCAAGTGAACTTGGTCATAAGGTCACAGAACTCTCCCCTGCCATGATGCCTCTTAAAACAAAAGAGGAGTGGGTAAAAAACTGCCGAGCCGACACCATTGCAAAAGTTGAGCTGCGTGTGGCACTCAAAAAGCATAAAAATCTTCGTGCAAAAGGAGATTTAATCTTCACAAACAGCGGCATACGCGGTCCTGTTGTGCTTGACTTTGCAAGAGAAGTGACACCACTGCTAAAAAAATACAGTGAAGTTCCCCTGCTGCTCAATCTGACAAAAGGAAAAAATGAAGAAGAGATTCGACAACATTTAAAAAAAACGCAAGAGAAGGCAAAAAACACCTTGGAGTTACTAAAAACTCTCCTTCCTGAAGCCCTCTGTAAAGAGCTGTGTCACTTGGCAGACATAGATTATCATGAAAAATATAAAAAGCTTGAAGGCAAAAAAAGAGACAAGCTCATCTCTTTACTTGCATGGACACCACTCACGATTACAGGACATGACGGCTTTCGCCTTGCCATGATAACACGCGGCGGCATAACACTCAAAGAGATAAATCCAAAAACCATGCAGAGCAAACTCATCGATGGTCTTTACTTTTGCGGTGAGATTATGAATCTTGACGGCCCTTGTGGAGGCTACAACCTGCAGTGGAGCTTTGCAAGCGGATACTTAGCTGGAAAACTGCTTACATAAAGTAGCGAATAGAAGCAAAACCGTATGCACCACTCTCTTGCAGTGCATTGAGCTGTTCATCTGTAATGATGCCGCCAAGTGCAAAAACATCAATATCAGTCATTCCGATAATCTCACGCAGATCATCCACACCTTTTGGCTCACCCTTGTTTGGTGTTTCAAAAATTGGGCTGTATGTCACATAATCTGCTCCCATCGCCTCAGCGATATGCACTTCATCATGGGTATGTGTACTTATGATGACCTCTAAGCCAAGCTCTTTTGCCTGCGGTATGTCATCAAATTGCTGCGAAGTAAGATGGACACCCTTTGCACCCAGTTTAGCAGCCAATTTATAATCTTGATGCACAAAAGAGTTAAGATTTTTAAATGGTTTGCACATCTCTACAAACTCCTCTGCGTGCAGGGCATAATTTGCATCCTCTTTATTACGAAAAAGGGCAAAATCCGGCATATATTTTCGTAGCTGCATATAAGAAGGTGATGGTGTTATGAGGTATTTTTTCATCTTACTTCTTTAGCAGAGGATTTTCAAACTCTATGTGTTTGATGGCAACATCTTTTTCATAACGCTCTGCCATTGTATCTACATGGTACTTCAATCTGTCGAGAAGATAGAGTTCCGGTTTTGTATATTTGCTGCGTGAGCGTTCGATGAAGTTTTGCAAAAAGGCCAAAGCTTCCTCTTCACGCTCAAATTTTATGGAGTTTATACGCCCTTGAATCGCTTCATACTCGTCACCGCAGGCAGATAAAAAGTCATAGCTCAAATCCATCGTTTTAAGATTGTGATGTGCCTTTGAAAAAGCAAAATGGTTATAGAGCATACAGCCTGTAAAATACTCAATGTCCGACGGTTCAAGCTCTGAGTATTGATTAGCTTCATCACTAAAGTGCTTATGCCAAATCTCTAATACCTGCTCAATTTCGGTTTGCATATTTCCATCCCTGTTTTTTTCAGAATTATACAGAAAAAATGCTATACTTTGCTTATGATACATCTAAACACTGCAGCAGATAAAACTTTAAACATTGTTTTGGCAAATACAAACAGAGCCCTGCGTGAGGTCTTAAAAGACATATCACCAAAAGATTTACAAGTTCTCACAAAGTCAAAAGATTTGGGCTCACTCCTTGCATCCATCTTAAAAGAGACACCGCAAAATGAGACACAAAATCAGGCACTCATCGCTCAGCTCAAAAACAATCCGACACTCAAAACACTCGGCAGTGTAGCAACGACGATTAAAGAGCTGCAACAGATTTTGCAAAAAGATAAACTGCCTGTAACTGCAAAGTTGCAAGAAATTCTCTCAAAAGCAGTTGAGAATATAATGAATATGGATGAAAAAGCGCTCAAAAACAAGTTTGAAAACTCCGGCATATTTTTAGAATCCAAACTCAAACCTCTAAATCTATCTGAAAAAGAGATTAAAAATATCATCTCAAATGATTTAAAAGCTGTTGTACATAAAACAATACAAGAGCTGCAAAATAGTCCCACCCCCCATAAACAGGAGCTTATAGCAAAGTTAGACAAGTTAGCTTTACAAATTGACTACTACCAGTTGCTCTCACACCTTTCAAATGCCTCAGCACTCTATATTCCCTACTCTTTTGATGCCCTTGAAGATGGGAATATAAAGCTTAAAAATGCCAAAAATGAAAAGTTTTTTTGTGATATTGAACTGCAACTCAAAGAATATGGTGCACTTAAACTGCGTCTTGGACTCTTTGAAAAAAATCAGCTCAGCATAAATATAAACTGCGAAAGTCAAGCACTCAAAGAGAAACTGCAAGAGAACATCGCAGCGTTGAAAAAGTCTCTCTTTGATGCAGGCATACATCCAAAAGGGATACACTTTATCGACGAGACAAATAGTGCGGCACTCTATGAAACGGCAGAAGATTTACAACTCGGATTTGAGGTCAAAGCATGAAACAAAAAGAAGCGATTGCCTTAGAGTATGACAAGTCAAAAAACAGTGCACCAAAAGTCACAGCCAAAGGAAAAGGCAAAACCGCCCAAAAAATTATTGAACTCGCAGAGAAAAATGACATTCCAATCAAAAAAGATGAAGATTTAGTTGAACTGCTCTCAAAAGTAGAACTCGACAAAGAAGTTCCTACTGAGATGTACAGAGCTGTTGCGGAAGTCTTTAATTTTATCTACAAAATGACAAAAACATAAAAGTAGAAATTATTTATATTTTACTCTCCCAAATCAATGTCAAAGTCATTGTTTGATTATCTAAATCACATTTTTCCCAAGCCAGAGAAGATATCTCTCCATACGAATAAAATCCTATCTGTTGTGCTTTTGGAGGCATGAGATTCAAAATAGCCTCAAGATTCTCTTTTTTTGGAGCTGTGCTTCTGCTAAAACAACCAATAAGAAGAGAGAGTATTGCTTCATTTTTATAAGCGTCCAAATGCAAATTGGACTCTATCAAGCTTGAATGCAGCATATGAATATATGAACCATAAAGACCAACCGCGCAGACGAACCCTGTCATTGGCTTGTTATCTACCAAAATCCAAGTCTGCTCGAACCGCTCTGCGTCTCCTGCCAACCCACCTGTAATAGGAATGTTATTTGGAATAACAGAAGACAATCCTTCTGTCAATTTTGAGCCGTTAGCATTGAGACCGTCTGAGAGAATAAAAACACCTTTTAAATCACTACTAAGCAAATCATTTGCTATATCTACTCCATCATCATAGGAGTTGTCTGCTGAAATCAGGGTACAGATACTATTTCGTAAGCGTGTATTTTGAAACTGCATCACAGCAACGACAAAAGAGTCCTCAAAAAGTTCATCCATATATATCTCGCCCGCTGTAGAAGCACCAATGATAATAGAGTTTTTAAATATGTTTGAGAGTTCCAGAAGAGGAGTTCTAATGTGTTCAATATTTGCACTAGCAAAGACAATTAGAAGTGTATTTTTAGAATCTAATGCACTGCTCAGTACTTTGTCCCATTTTTCTGTATAGTGGTAGGTTTCTAAAAGCATTCCATATCCTTTAGAAACCATTATATTCCTTTAATGTTAATTATAAATTAACTTATTTTAACTGACTCCATTTATCGCCAATATTAAGAGAAGCTTTTAAAGGAATATTGAGTGGCATGATTTCTTGCATGATATCTCTAAACTTTTCACCAAGCATATCTGCCTTGTCCGCATCTACCTCAAAAATAAGTTCATCATGAATCTGCAAGAGCATAACAGCTTCTAAAGACTCTTCTTCTATGAGTGCATGAATCTTGTTCATTGAGAGCTTGATAAGGTCAGCTGCAGAGCCTTGAAAAACGGAGTTGACCGACTCTCTTTCGTATGCTGCTCTGTACATAGGCGTTGCTCTCTCATAGTCAAAATATCGTCTACGACCAAGGAGCGTCTCGATGTAACCTTTCTCTTTTGAACTCTCTACGATGGAGCGAAAATAGCTCTTTACAGTTGGAAATGATTCAAAATACTTCTCTATAATCTCTTTTGCCTCTTTTGTTGTAATGCCCAAAGTGTCTGAGAGTTTTTTCTGTCCCATTCCGTAAAGTAGTCCAAAGTTTACTGTTTTTGCTATGTTCCTTTTACTCGGTGCCTCTTCTTCGCCAAAAAGTATGATGGCAGTTTGGAGGTGAATATCTTTGTCATGCCGAAATGCATCAACCAAAACAGTATCTTGTGAGAAATGTGCCAGCAGACGCAATTCAATTTGAGAGTAGTCAATACCAATAAGTTTTTTACCCTCTCCGGCTATAAAAGCCTCTCTGATTTTTGCTCCCAAAGGGGTACGTGTAGGGATATTTTGCAGATTTGGATTTTTTGAGCTCAGACGACCTGTTGCCGTTCCTGTCTGTACAAAAGAGGTATGTATGCGATGAAATTCATTTTCATTGGCAAGTTTTAAAAGCGGTTCTATGTAGGTAGAGTAAAGTTTGTAGACCTCACGGTACTCTAACAATTTTGGAATGATGTCATGTTTCCCTTTTAAAGAGCTCAATACTTTTTCATCTGTTGAGTAGCCGGTTTTTGTCTTCTTCCCAACCGGCAGACCAAGTGTTTCAAAGAGGATAACACCGAGTTGTTTGGTTGAGTTTATATTGAACTCTGTGCCTGCCAACGCATATATGCTTTTTGTCAGATGCTCTAAAGTGGCTTTTACCTCAACCAAAAAATCTTCCAAAAAGTTTGTATCGACCTCTATTCCTTTTTTCTCCATGCAAAGCAGTGTACTTATAAAAGGAATCTCCACATCATGCGCCTCTTTAATGAGATGTTTTGCATCTTGCAGAGCAAGTTTTTCTAAAAACAGTTTGTAAAGTTTAAAAGTGATGAGAGCATCTTCAGACGCATACATGCAGGCATCTTCAAGTTCAACAGAAGCAAAACTCTCCCCTTTTTTGACAGTATCTTTAAACGCTATCATCTCATGATTTAAAAGCGCCTTTGCAAGTTTGTCAAGGCTGAGTGCACTCTCCGGATTTATCAACCAGGCTAAAATCATACTGTCACACTCTATTGGCAGTGTTTCAACATCTAAGAAGCGTGTTACGAAATGCAGGTCAAACTTAATATTATGCCCAACTACACGAAACTCAAATATCTTACGCATAGCCTCTTTGGCATCCTCTTCACTAATCTGCTGAGGCACACCCAAATAAAAGTGTCTAAAAGGCACATAGTATGCCTCTTCATCATTAACACAAAAACTAAAACCAACCAGTTTGTCTTTGTCATAATTAAGCCCGGTTGTCTCTGTATCAAACGCGATAAGTGCATCTTTTTCAATAGCACCCAACACTTTAAAAAGCGCATCTCTATCTGTTAAAAGTTTTGCCGTGTACTCACTGTTTTTGCACTCTTCTACACTATCCACTTTTTTTACAGCAGCCGCTTTTTGTTCTTCAGAAACCATATTTTTTGCATGCAGTGTACGCAGAATTGCATTTTGTTCGTACTCTACCAATTCATCATATATGTTTATAAACGGATTTTCAATATCCATCTTATACTCTTCAAAATTAAAGGCTTCACAAGGAAAGACTGCAGGATGCAGAGTTACCAGCTCTTTTGACATATATGCCGCTTCACGCGACTCTATGAGCTTCTTCTGCATTGCTCCTTTTATCTCATCTACATGTGCGTAAATATTATCAAGCGTACCATACTCTTTAAGCAGTTTCTCTGCACCTACTTTTCCTATTCCCTTAACACCTGGAACATTGTCGGCACTGTCACCTAAAATCGACTGATAATCTATGAACTGCTTGGGTGTTACACCATACTTGTCATAACACGCCCGCTCATTCATCACTCTCTTTTTGATGGCATCAACAAGTGTTACATTATCATCATCTATAAGCTGGCAGAGGTCTTTGTCATGAGAGACAACTCGTACTTTGTAGCCCGCCTCTTTTGCGCATTTTACAAGTGTCGCGATGATATCATCGGCTTCAAAACCTATTTTACCAAGCGTTTTATATCCCATCTTATTGATCCACTCGATGGCAACAGGAAGTTGTTGCGTGAGCTCCGGCGGCGGTGCCTGACGATTTGCTTTATAGTTTACATCTATCTCATTTCTAAATGTATCACCCTTAGAGTCAATTGCAAAAATGATGTAATCACTGTCATGATCTTTTTGCAGTGTTGCAATGAAATTTGTAAAGCCTGTTAAAAGTCCTGTAGGAAAGCCGTCTTTTGTTTTTAAGTATTGGGGAAGTGCATAGAAACTACGGAAAAAAAAGCCGAAGGTATCTATGACAGTAACAGTTTTACTCATTAAGATGCCTCTATAACATCAAGCATATCATCTATGGCATCTTCAAGTATCTCATATTCATAGCCCGCATCTCTCGCTTTTCTCAGTCCAAAGTTAATGGATTGTTCTGCAAAGGGTCTGTTAACAGGAAGAACTGTTTTTACAATATGCAGCGCTGTTGCATATTCACGAACCTCTTTAGGTGCAGCAGCAGGATTATCTGCAAAACGAATCATCTCCACAAATTCACCCTCAAAACCCCAATGCTCAAAAATGAGAGCCGTAACCTCAGCACTTGTCACACCCACATAGGATTTTTCCACTGCTGCAAGATTATTTGACATCTCTACTTCTGATTTAAAAGAGATATCTTCATCCTCTTTAATAACATCACTTGCTATCAAAATTGTTCCCGTCTCCTGCAAAAATGCTGCCAAATAAAGCTTTTCCGCTTTGGCTTTGTCAACCTTGCCGTACCACTTTGTCATTAAGGTAGCCTGCATAGAAGAGATCTCAGCAAACTTATTACCAGTAATGCCATAAGGCTGCATATCAACATTGAGCAGTTTTCTTACAGCATTTCCAAGGGCGATGGAGCGTGTCATACTCATACCAAAAAGGCTCACTGCCTGCGCTACATTCTTTATCTCTTTACCAAATCCGTACAGAGGAGAGTTTGCGGCTTTTAAAAGATTTGCTACAATCATGGGATCAGGTTCAATCGCCTTTGCTAACTCTGCTATGCCTGCCTCTTCATCTGCGTAAACTCTGTTTACATCTGCTATTGTTTTTGAAAGAGGCGGAAGCGATTTAATACTGTCAGCAATCGAACTTTTCATAATTATGGCCTTATATTTTTTTGTTTATTATATCATATTAACAATATTTTTTTCTATACAAAACAAAAAAGCATAGGGCCTTTTTAGTGGCACTGTAAAATTGTTCGCAGTGGATTTGTCAAGTAATCATAGCCGTTATAGAGCGTAAAAAGACCATATAAAATGACGGCTACAGAAGAGAGGCTCATCATCATATTTCGAAAACTTGTCGCTGAAGCAAGTGAAGATAAAAATCCGAGTGAAAACATCGCAGGGATTGTACTCACACCAAAAATGAACATCACAAGCGCACCATACAATGGACTTGCCGTACTTGCCGCTGCAATAGCAAAGAAGTAGACAAAACCGCATGGCAACAAGCCGTTTAACATACCAAGTATGAAAAAGCTGACATTTGATTTGGAGTGTAGAATCTTTTGAAATGACTGTTTATAAAAATTTGATGAAGAGATGGAGTGCTCTATGAGCGTTAAGAACTTTATCTTTCCCATCAAAGAGAGTCCTGCCAGTATCATGGCAATTCCTGCGATAATGAGCAGCGTACCATTTGCTGTATTACTAAAAGTCGCCACACCCCCAATAGCCCCAAAAAGAGCACCTAAAACAGTATAGGTAAGAACTCGTCCAAAATTGTAGAGCAGATGCGCTATAGTTTTAGTAACCTTTGAACTTGCCGGCTCTATTTTAATCGTAGAGTATGCTAACACGATGCCACCACACATACCAATACAGTGTCCAAAAGAGCCTAAAAATGCGATGGAGATGATAGTAAGAAGATTAACTGTATCCATTATTTTCCCAACAGCTGTTTACGAATTTTAGGGTTTTTCATCGTCTCTCCGCGCAGGGTTTTAAGCTGCATTGTTTTAAAGTCAACCATGCCCTTACCTTTTTTCTCATAGGCTCCAAATCCATAGCCCATCGGTGTTGTCTCATTGAGTGTGTAGTATGCTTTTCTGCCATCTATCCATCTATGTGTATCACGGCTCATTACCCAGATGACAGCATTTTTTGCAAAGGGCTTATCTTTGAGCCACTCGACAAAATCACCATGGTCATGAAAGAACCAGGTCTTTCCATCAGGTGCTATCACCTGTGAAGCATAAGTAAGTTCCGTTATTACCATCCCACAAAAGCTATCCTGACACTTATTTATTTCCATTTTAAGGGGAACTTTTTTAAGATTTCCCTCTTTAATGACTACCATATTTTGAGATTTTGAGAGGGATAAGAAAAGAACAACAATGATGCCTACAATGGCCAATACGATTAAAACAGGTGCAAATTTTTGGTTCCTTCTAAAAAAGTGTGGGTAAACCACCATCTAAATCTCCCTAAATTTACTATTAACCATAGAAAAGTCTAATTTCCCTGTCAGCAAATATACG
>JALUWT010000215.1 GCA_027019325.1 Sulfurimonas sp. | reverse complement strand
ATATAATTTAAAAAATAGGTTTTTATGTGAATATAGGTCAAGAAGTTTTAGAAGCACTCAAAGATGAGATTACAGAGATAGAGTATAAACGCTATATCAGACATTTGCAATATGACAGTAAAAAATCGACAAATGGTTTAGCACTGTTTTATGCCCCCAATGCACTTGTACTTAACTGGATTAAAAATAAATATACAGAAAAGATAGCCCATCTTTTTGAAGTAAAAACCGGTTCTAAAGTAACAGTTCGCATTACATTGAAAAATTCAACTGAGCGAAGAAAAAGTAAAAAAGTTGTAGAGGCCAAACAGAACTCTTCTCTGCTCAACCCTTCTCACTCTTTTGACAACTTTATGGTCGGCGGATCTAACCAGTTCGCTTATGCCGCAGTGAAGAGTGCGAGTGAAAATCCCGGGAAAGTTTATAATCCTCTCTTTATCTATGGAGGGGTCGGTCTTGGAAAAACTCACCTGATGCAAGCTGCCGGAAATGTACTGCAAAATGAGGGAAAAGTCGTTATTTATACAACGGTTGAACAGTTCTTAAATGACTTCATTCGTCATGTACGAAACAAAACAATGGAGCGTTTTCAAGAGAAATACCGTAAGTGTGATGTTCTACTCATTGATGATATTCAATTTCTCTCAAACAAAGAGGGAATCCAAGAGGAGTTTTTTCATACCTTTGAAGCACTCAAAGGTGCCGGAAAACAGATTATTCTCACTGCGGACAAACACCCTAAAAAGATAGGTGGTCTTGAAGCGCGACTGCAGAGCCGTTTTGAGTGGGGACTTGTTGCGGATATTCAGCCCCCTGAATTAGAGACCAAAATCGCCATCATCAAGAAAAAATGTGAAATCAACAAAGTAGAACTCTCTGAAGATATCGTCAACTACATCGCAACAGTTATAGAGAGTAATGTACGTGAGATAGAAGGGATACTTTCAAAACTCCATGCCTATTCTCAACTGATGCATGTGGACATTGACCTTGAATTTACAAAAAATGTCTTAAAAGACCAGATGAATGAGAACCGTGAAAATCTCACTATGGATAAGATTACACAGGTCGTTGCAAAAGACTTAAACATCAAACCAAGTGAGATTCGCTCCAAAGGCAGAAGTAAAAACATTGTCTATGCACGCCGTATATCTATCTATATTTGCCGTGAGCTTACACAAAACACAATGCCGCAACTTGCACAGTATTTTGGTATGAAAGATCATACAGCCATCTCACATACCATCAAAAAAATTAACAGTCTCATTAAAGATGATGAAGATTTTAGAGTAAAAATTGAAGAATTAACAAAT
Organism: Sulfurimonas sp.; assembly: GCA_027019325.1. GTDB lineage: Bacteria > Campylobacterota > Campylobacteria > Campylobacterales > Sulfurimonadaceae > Sulfurimonas. The sequence goes on along the minus strand of JALUWT010000215.1, from coordinate 24,668 downwards.
AAAATAACAGCATCTTCTTAATTATTTCTAAAAAAGTTTAAAAAAAAGATATAATTGTAAAAGTGAATAGATGTGAAAGAGGCTTCAATGCTTCATCACATCAAAAAGTATGCAGCAGTAGTGGTTTGAATAGAGTTTTCACTTATTCACTGACCCCTACTACTACATACTAAAAATTATAAAAATATATAGGGATTTTACAAATGAAGATTAATATATCTAAATCTGTTATAGAAAATATTTTAGTTCATGCAGGACCTTTTTTAGAAAAAAAAGATACTTCACAAATTACTTCACATATTTATTTAAATGCCAGTAATTCTAAATTGACAATCAAAGCTACTGATTATGAAATTGGTTTTTGTGTTGCAACAGATAATGTAAATATTATTGAAGAGGGAAGCATCACTGCTAATGGTAAAAAATTTCTTGATATTGTTAGAATATTAAAAGATGGAGATATTACCCTAGAAGTAAACAGAGATACACTTCATATTTCTCAAGGACACTCTAACTTTAAACTCCCTACATTTTCTTATAATGAATTTCCCGAATTTCCAAGTTATGAAGATAAAGCCCGTATCTCAATTGAGTCTCATATGCTTATAGAGTCTCTTAAAAAGATTACACCGGCAATTGATACAAATAACCCTAAATTTGAACTCAATGGTGCTTTAATCGATATTAAAACAGATGGTATTAACTTTGCTGCTACTGATACAAGACGTTTGGCAGTTGTTACACTACCTAACCAAAGTGATAAAGAGCTTTCAATCATCATTCCTAAAAAAGCGATCATCGAAATTCAAAAACTTTTTTTTGACAATATAGAACTTTACTATGATGAGACAAATCTTATCATTCACTCTGAACAGTACACTTTTTTTACAAAACTCATCAATGGTAAATTTCCAGAGTATTCACGCATTATCCCAAAAGAGACAACACATAATCTGCTTCTGCCAAAAGCAACGATGATAGATGCCATTAAACAGATAACGACAATCTCTACAGATGTAAAAATCTCTTTTTTAAATGAGAGTATTATATTTGAGAGTTTAAGTGATGACAATATTGAAGCAAAAACTGAAATTGCCTACTCTACAAACTTTACAGAAACATTTTCAATAGCCATCAATTCTAAATATCTTTTAGACTTTTTAAACTCCATAAACTCTTCAGAATTTACAATAGGACTCAATGAAGGAAATCTTCCATTCATTCTTCGTGATGAAAATTTCATTACAGTTGTTATGCCAATAGTTATCTAAACTATTGGTACTCCCCATTTTTTAAACCAATTTGATATATCAAAACTTATTTTTATATTTATTTAGATAGAATATCTCTAATTATGCCACAATGGCTATGGAGTATTGAATGCAACAAAATTACGGTGCTAGTAATATTAAAGTCCTCAAAGGTTTAGAGGCAGTTCGTAAACGTCCCGGTATGTACATCGGTGACACAGGACATCGTGGTCTTCACCATTTAGTTTATGAAGTCATCGATAATTCAATTGATGAAGCAATGGCAGGATATTGTGACACGATTACAGTTACACTTACAAAAAAAGGTTCTTGTGTTGTAAGTGATAATGGTCGTGGTATTCCAACAGGAATGCACCCAACAGAAAATATCAGTGCAGCAACAGTTGTTTTAACCGTTCTTCACGCAGGTGGTAAGTTTGATAAAGACACCTACAAAGTATCGGGTGGATTACACGGGGTTGGTGTATCGGTTGTAAATGCACTCTCAGCTGACTTAGAAATGACAATTAGCCGTGACGGTGAGATTTATCAACAATCTTTTAAGATGGGAATTCCTCAAGATCCCTTGGTTGCTACAGGAAAAACAAGAAAAACAGGAACAACTATAGAGTTTTTTCCTGATCCTTCTATATTTACAGAAACAACAATATTTGAGTATGATTATCTTGCAAAACGTTTTAAAGAGCTTGCCTATTTGAATCCTTTTATCACTATTAAGTTTAATGATGAGAGAACAGGAACAAAAGAGGTTTATCATTTTGAAGGTGGTATAGCACAATACGTAACTGATATGAATAAAAGAGAGATTGTTGCTCAGGTTTATAGTTTCTCTGCAAAAATAGAAGATATTGAATTTGATATAGCTATTATGTACAATGACTCTTATGAAGAAAAACTCTCCTCTTTTGTTAATAATATTAGAACACCTAACGGTGGTACACATGAAGCCGGCTTTAGAGCAGGACTCACACGTGTTATTTCTAATTACAACTCAAAAAATGGTGCTGCAAAAGAGAAAGATGTAAAAATTTCGGGTGATGATGTGCGTGAAGGGCTTATTGCCATTGTTTCTGCACGTGTTCCTGAACCGCAGTTTGAAGGGCAGACAAAAGGAAAACTAGGTAATACCTACGTGAGACCGCTTGTTCAAAAACAGACTTATGAGATTCTTTCAAAATACTTTGAAGAAAATCCAATCGAAGCGAAAGCAATTGTATCAAAAGCATTAATGGCTGCTCGTGGGCGTGAAGCGGCTAAAAAAGCGCGTGAACTTACTCGTAGAAAAGACTCTATGAGTGTTGGAACACTTCCTGGTAAACTCGCAGACTGTCAAAGTAAAGATGCTTCTATTTGTGAACTTTACCTAGTGGAAGGGGACTCTGCAGGTGGTTCTGCAAAAATGGGCCGTGACAGAGTTTTTCAGGCAATTTTACCACTGAAGGGTAAGATTTTAAATGTTGAAAAAGCACGTTTAGAAAAGATTTTAAAATCAGACGAGATTACAAACATGATTACTGCAATGGGTTGTGGAATTGGTGAAGAGTATAACGAAGAGAAACTCCGTTATCATAAAATCATCATCATGACCGATGCCGATGTTGATGGAAGCCATATTCAAACGCTTCTACTCACATTTTTCTTCCGCTACTTTAGAGATATTATAGAAAAGGGTTATTTATATCTTGCACAGCCACCGCTTTACCGTTATTCAAAGGGTAAGAAAAAAGAGATTTACTTTAAAGATGACCGTGCAATGAACGATTATCTTATTAACAATGGGATAGAATCTTTAGAAATTGATGGTATAGGGCATGAAGATTTGGTTGCTTACTTTAGAATGGTCGATCATTATGCAGCTTCACTTGAAGCACTAAATCGTCGTTATGCTCTTGTAAAACTTATCCGCCATTTTGTAGAAAATCCAGATTTGATTGCTCTTGAGGCAAAAGATATGTTTGAAGAGATTAAGAAGTTTTTAGAGTCCATTAATAACAACATACTTACATATACAATCAATGAAGAGATGAATGAGATTCACCTTTTTGTTCAAACCCAAGGTGGAATGGAAGAGCTGCTTATTAATGATGAACTCTTTGCGGCACCGCATTTTGCAGAAGCGAGTTTTGTCTATAAAAAGATAGAAGAGTGGGATATCTCTTTTGAGAAAGATTTCATTGAAATTCTCAATGATGTTAAAGAGTATGCGAAAAAAGGTGCCTATATTCAGCGTTACAAAGGTCTTGGTGAGATGAATCCTGAACAGCTTTGGGAGACAACAATGACACCGGAAAATCGTGTACTTCTGCAGATAAATATAGATGATGGAGCTGCAGCTTCAGATGCATTTACACTCTTTATGGGTGATGAAGTAGAACCGCGTCGTAACTACATTGAAACGCATGCAAAAGATGTAAAACACTTAGACGTATAGATGTTATTAGCGCAGATAAAAGAGAGGGAGTACCGATTTAGACTGGCACTCCGTATTGGTCTTCCTATATTTGCGTTGATTATCGCTTTTATCTCACACACACTTATAACAAACTACCAAAACCTTCACAGCTCTTTTTTTATTGAAGCTATTTTAGTTATTCTCGTGAGTACCTATTTTATCTTTTATCTTATTTATAACGGTTTTTCTGTCAAAATTACGGATGATGTGACGAAAACATTTACACGTGAATATCTCTATGAGTACCTGCAAAAAGAGATAAAAGATAAGAAAGAGTACACACTTATTCTCATCAGTATTGACAATCTTAATGACATCAACAAACTCTACGGGATTAAAAACGGGGATAAAGTCTTGCGTGAGGTTGCTGATTGGATAGGTGAATATCTTAAAAAAGAGGGAATAAACAATTTTCCTATGGGACACATTAAAGGCGGTGATTTTATTTTGGGGCTTGAGGGCTTAAAAACAAAATACTCGACTCTTTTGGATTTAATGTGTCTTAAATCAAGTGAATTTAAAGTAGCTGATATTGAGGTAAAAATCTCTGGTGCAATTACCGATACGATGTACTCAAAAGAGTTGAATTATCTTGTTGAAAATCTTTTTGAGATTTTAGAGAAGAAAAAAAGTTCTAAACAGCAAAAAAATGTAGAAGAGATAAATCCAAATGAATTGGAATCAATTGTCATTAGTGCTATCCATAATAGAGAGTTGATTATTATGTCTCAAGATATTTATGCAGAGGGTAAAGAGCTTTTTCAAGAGTGTTTTATAAAACTTAAAGCTACTAACGGTAAGGTGATTTACCCAAAAACCTACCTCAAAGTTATCAATAAACTTGGACTAGGAATTGAATTTGATTTGCTTGTTTTAGAGAGAGTTTTAGAGAGCTGTAAAGAAGAAGAAAAAATCTTTGCACTTAACATTCTTCCAACATCACTGAGAAATGAGAAGTTTTTATCACGTGCTAAAGAGCTTCTGCGTGAGAGTAACACAAAAGTGATGTTTGTTTTGTTTGAACTAGAGTACTACTCTTACACAAGCAGATATAACGCCATCATTAATGGGCTTAAAGAGTACGGTGCCCTGTTTGCCATTGACAGAGTGGCATCAATTCATACAAGTTTTTTATACCTGCGTGAGCTCAATATTGATGTTATCCGCTTTGATACCTACTATTCACATGCAGATAAATTAGAGAAAAATCGTAGTATAATAGATGGCTTTAATCTTATGGCTCACGAAAAAGGAATAAAATCCTGGATGAAAAATATAGAAGATGAGCAGACACATTTGTTAGCTCAGAAGATGGGAATTGACTATCTGCAGGGAAAACAGCTTGCAAAACTCAAAGAGATAAATAATTAGGAGAAGATGAATGAAATATGGTGAAAAAATTGTTAATGAATTTGATGTTCAAAAAGATTTGGAGATATGGCCCAACGAACACGAGAGAGAGTATCTTATTAAGATGACACTGCCGGAGTTCTCCTGTCTCTGCCCAAGAAGTGGTTACCCGGACTATGCGACAATCTATCTTGAATACAGACCAGACAAATGGGTAGTAGAGTTAAAAGCGATTAAGCTCTACATCAACTCATTTCGTGATAGACACATTTCTCATGAGAACACGGCTAATGAAATCTATGGGCTTTTAGAAGAGAAACTCAAACCAAGATATATGAAAGTGACGGCTGATTTCAATCCACGTGGTAATGTACATACAGTTATAGAAATAGATAGTTCAAAAATAACAAAATAAAAAGGACAGAGGATGTTTAAGGGTATTTTGGGAAGAAAAAAAGAAGATAACAGCGAAGAGAGTGCAGTTGATGCGGCATTAGTTGAAAAAATATCTAAAATGAATCTTACTGAAATGCGTTCTTACATCAAAAATAATATAAAAGATTTTGAAGTGAGTGAAGAGGGTCTTAATGTTGTGATGCAGCGACTCACAACAGAAGATGAAAAGAGTAAAAAGTATTATCTCAAAGTGGATGATATGGACTCTAAAAAGAAAAAAGCTTTTAATCTTATTATTACTATTTCGCAAAATAAAAAAATCAATTTGGTAACGGTGGAATTGATTCAGAAATTTGTAGAAATTTACAGTGATATAATTGAGCAGTATGACACAGAGTATAAAGAGATTTACAGTTCACGCTTTGTTGACGCTGTTAATGTTGCTCTTGCAAACATCAACAAAAAAGTAGTCCTGCAAAATAAGATGGATGTATTAGGAGAGAACAACTCTTCTCTCTAGCCACTTCAAGGCCTCTTCTTTTGTTCTGAGCTCCTCTTGCATCTGGAGTTCATAGCACTCATTGAGTAAAGATGCAAATGCTTTTGAAGGTTTTAGCCCTGCTTTTATAAGATCTCGTCCCTGCAGTAGGGGTTTTAGTTTTTTCTCTAATACAGCAAGTTTTTTTGCTCTTTGTTCTAACTCCATAACAGCACTCTTTTTTTGTGGATAGAGGGCATAAAGATAGAGGAGATAAAGTTTTATATTTACCTCTTTTGCAAGTTTATAAACAGTGTAGTTTGTGATGTCTTGTAGCTCAAAAGAGAGGCTTGTCAGTGTGAGAACATTTTGAGTGAGCGTTTTGTCTGATGTTAGTCTGTTTAAAAAAGAGTCTCTCTCTGCGTGAGAAAAATTACAACACAACACTGCTAACAAAAGAGGCACTCTGTTTTGGCACTCTGTTAGTTGTGCATATATTTTTGCACGATTTATCGAAGCAAGAAGAGAAGAGAATGCCTTTTCATCAAGAGAGCTAAACTCTGTAAAAAATTTAAATCCAGAGAGATCTTGAAGCAGAACAAAGGCTTCAGAGGGTTTTGCAACGAGTAGAAGAATCTTTTTTATCTCTTGGAAAATCCTCTCTTTTGGCAGCTCTTTTAAAACATCTTTTTCTATCAAATCTTTACAAAGTGCAAAGAGATTTTTTTCTATGGTGAGATTAAAACGTGCTGCAAAGGTAACAGCACGTAAAACACGCAAGGGGTCTTCGCCGAATTTTTCTAAATCCACTGCTTGTAAAAGTTTGTTATTTAAATCATCTATGCCATTATATGGGTCTAAAATATTTTGATGAAGAACATCGTAAGCGATGGTGTTCATTGTAAAGTCACGTCGTTTAGCAGCAGATTTGAAATCTAAGTGAGGATTCACCTCCACTGTGAAGCCTTTATGCCCCGCTGCTGTTTTAGAGTCACTTCGTGGAAGAGAAAAGTCCAGATCTAAATCTTCATAAAGAAGTTTACTGACACCAAAGCTTTTGCCGACACTGTTGACTTTTCCAAACTCTTGGAGTATTTTTTCCACTTTTTCAAGAGAATCTATCCCATAGAGCTCAATATCAATATCTTTGGAATCAATACCTAAAAAAAAATCTCGTACAAATCCACCTACAATTATAGGTTTAATATGATAATTGTTTAGTTTATCAAAGATAATATTTAATCTATTTGGATATTCAAACTTTTTCATCTATTTTTTCTTTTATTTTTTAAACTGTTTTATATAATATAGCATAAAAGAGAGTTAATAAATAGTTATAGTGCTTATTTTACGTGTATGTAATGAAAAATTGGGTATAATCGCGAAAAATTTTCCCAAGAAGGAAACCCCTAATGCAAAAGATTAGAAACATTGCGGTTATCGCACACGTTGACCACGGTAAAACTACACTGGTTGATGGACTACTAGAACAGTCTGGTACTTTCGGTTCACATGAACAACATGATGAGAGAGCTATGGACAGCAACGATTTAGAAAAAGAGCGTGGAATCACGATTCTTTCTAAAAACACGGCTATTCGTTATGAAGATTACAAGATTAATATTATTGACACTCCGGGTCACGCCGATTTTGGTGGTGAAGTTGAACGTGTACTTAAAATGGTTGATGGTGTTTTAGTACTTGTTGATGCCTATGAAGGTGTTATGCCACAAACAAAATTTGTTGTTAAAAAGATGTTGGCACTTGGTAAGATGCCAATTGTAGTTATCAATAAAATTGACAAACCTTCAGCAGATCCTGAACGTGTTGTAGATGAAATGTTTGACCTTTTTGCGGCGATGGGTGCAACAGATGAGCAACAAGACTTCCCAATAATTTATGCTGCTGCTCGTGATGGTATGGCAAAATTAGATATGGCTGATCCTGATGGTGATTTTAAATGTATTTTCGAAACGATTATTAATAAGATTCCTGAACCTGAGGGTGACGCAGAAAATTCACTGCAAGCACAAGTATTCACACTCGATTATGACAACTATGTCGGTAAAATTGGTATCAGCCGTATTTTTAATGGTACAGTGAACAAAGGCGATAATGTTATGCTTGCGAAAGCTGATGGTGAAATGGTAAAAGGGAAGATTTCTAAACTTATTGGTTTTCTTGGACTTAACCGTATGGAAATTGATCAAGCAGAAGCGGGTGATATTGTAGCTTTTGCAGGTATGGAGACTGTTGATGTTGGAGATACTGTTTGTGATCTTTCTAATCCAGTTGCACTTGATCCTATGCATGTTGAAGAGCCGACACTGACAGTTGTATTTGCTGTAAATGACTCTCCTTTAGCTGGTAAAGAAGGAAAGCATGTAACTTCAAACAAGCTGCGTGAGCGTTTAGAGTTTGAGATGAATACAAATGTTGCAATGAAGCTTGAAGTGATTGGTGAGGGTAAATTTAAAGTCTCAGGTCGTGGTGAACTTCAAATTACTGTTCTTGCTGAAAACATGCGCCGCGAAGATTTTGAATTCTCTATCTCTCGTCCGGAAGTTATCATTAAAGAGGTTGAGGGTGTTAAATGTGAGCCTTTTGAACATTTAGTAATTGATGTTCCTGAAGATTTAAGTGGTACAGTCATCGAGCGTCTTGGAAAAAGAAAAGCTGAGATGAAATCAATGCTTCCAATGGGACAAGGTTTCCAACGTATTGAGTTTGAAATTCCTGCTCGTGCACTTATCGGTTTTCGTGGACAATTCTTAACAGATACAAAGGGTGAGGGTGTAATGAATCACTCTTTCTTAGAATTCCGTCCATTTACAGGTGCTGTTGAGTCTCGTTCATATGGTGCGCTTGTTTCTATGACACCAGGTTCTACACTTGCATTTTCACTCTTTGGTATTCAAGACCGTGGTGTTCTTTTTATCGGTGTGCAGACAGAAGTTTATGAGGGTATGATTGTTGGTGAGCACTCACGTTCAAATGATCTTGTAGTTAATCCTATTAAAGGAAAAGCACAGTCAAACGTTCGTTCAAGTGGAGCGGATGAGGCTATTAAGCTTGTTCCACCACGTGATATGTCTCTAGAGCGTGCTTTAGAGTGGATAGAAGATGATGAACTTCTTGAAGTCACACCTAAAAGTGTTCGTATTCGTAAAAAATATCTTACAGAAAATGAAAGAAAACGTTACTCACGTAAAACAAAATAGTAAATTCTTTTCACACACCTTATAAAGGTGTGTGCTATACTTGTACATATTATTTTACAAGGAAAATCCTATGTACCTCCTATCTTTAGTTATCATTGTTGTTCTAGCCTATTTCTTTTTTCAACATAACAATTCTCTTTTATTACTTATTACTTTAGCTGTCGGAGCTTATATAGTCTACTCTCATGAGACAGGGCATACAGCAACAGAGTTTAAAAATGGTGTCGTCAACTCTATTAATGAAGAGGCACAGGGCTTTGATGATAAAAAAGGGATTAAACGTTTTGATCCGGGAAAGATGAAAAAAGAGCTTGAAGAGGGGCAGTAATTATCTGAGATAGTCTTGCAGAAAGCTTACTATCCTTGTATCAAGCCAATAACATGGCTTGAAAAGCGTTCCCGATATAAATCCTACATGCCCGCCATTTTCTAATATTTCCAGTTCTACCTTGCGTGAGACCTCTTCTTTTTTTGGAATGACTTCGGGTGTCATAAAAGGGTCATCTTTTGCGTGAATAATTAGAGCTGGTGTTTGTATATATTTGAGATACTGTTTTGAACTACTTTTTTCATAATAATCCTGCGCTGAGGCAAAGCCGTTTATTCTTGCTGTATATGCCTCGTCAAAAAGCCGGAAATTTTTGAGTTTTTTGATATCTTTTTTTTGTAAGCCAATGAGCTTTTGCATATCATGTTTTGCATATTTTTTTTCAAGTGCAGCGTTAAGATCTTTGAGTAGTAGTCTCTGATAAAAGCGAGAGAGACCTCTATTTATCTGTGAGGCACTGACATTAAGCAGCATAGGGGCTGAAACAGCTACAGCAGCACTGAGTAGTGAGTTTTCTTTCTCCTCTGCTAAAAGTTTTAAGAGCATATTTGCCCCAAGGGAGTAGCCTACGGCAAAAAGTTTTGCTTTTGGGTATCTTACGTGAAGCGCTTTGATAAACTCTTTTGCGTCACCGGTATCACCACTATGGTAGGAACGTGCTTTGAGATTTTCCCGGCCGGAACATCCTCGAAAATGCATCACAACAGTAGAGAATTCAACACTGCCCAGCGCAGCTACTGCCCCTTGAATATAGGGAGATTTGTAAGAGCCTGCAAGCCCGTGGAAGAGTATAACAATGGGTGTGGTGTTAGTGTGCTGTGTTATTTTGTGCCAGTAGGCTTCTGTAAAATCACCATCACTGAGCCAAAAAGTCTCTACTTCAAAATTAAGCGGAGGAAGCTTTCTAAAAAGAGAGGCGTAGATAGTCTGTATATGTCTGTTTTTTAACAAAAAAGAGGGTTGAAAATTCATATTGTATCTTATCAAATTTTTATGTATAGATGGCTATAATCATATACTTATAACAACAATGGAGCCACAATGAAAAGAAAACAGATATATAATCCGGACTCAACAGAAAGTGTAAATGATAGAAAAGTTTTTGGTGGTAATCCTACGGGAATTTTCGAGCTCAACAACATTAAGTACCAGTGGGCATATAATCTTTGGGAGATGATGTTAAACAACACATGGTTTCCTAAAGAGGTCGATATGACACGTGATGTCAATGACTATAAAAACCTCACTGAAGCGGAGAAAACTGCTTACGATAAAGCACTTTCACAGCTCATCTTTATGGATTCACTGCAGACAAACAATCTTATTGACAATGTTAATCCTTACGTAACAGCACCTGAGATTAATCTTATTTTAGTGCGTCAATCTTTTGAAGAGGCACTCCACTCACAAAGTTATGCGGTTATGGTTGATTCTATTTCGACACATTCTGATGAGATTTATGATTTGTGGCGCCGTGATATGATGCTTAAGCATAAAAACGATGCTATCGCTGCGGTTTATCAAGAGTTGGCGAAGAATCCGACAGATACGAACTTCTTAAAAGCCTGCTTTGCAAATCAAATTTTAGAGGGCATCTACTTCTACAGTGGTTTTACTTACATTTATACGCTTGCGCGTTCTGGAAAAATGCTAGGAAGTGCACAGATGATTCGTTTTATTCAGCGTGATGAAGTGACACACCTTGTACTATTCCAAAACCTCATAAATACACTTAGAAAAGAGCGCCCTGATCTTTTTACAGAACAGCTTAAGTCGGATGTTATAGAGATGTTTAAGGAAGCTGTTAAGCTTGAATCTGATTGGGGAAAATACATTACTCAGGGACAAATCCTCGGACTTACCAATGATATTGTAGAACAATATATTCAATACCTTGCAGATGACAGATTAACTTCAGTTGGATTTGAAAAACTCTATAATGTCTCCAACCCAATCAAATGGGTCGATGATTTTGCAAAATTTAATGATCAAAAAACAAACTTTTTTGAGGGTAATGTTGCCAATTATTCCAAAGGCTCACTCAGCTTTGACGATGACTTCTAAAATTTCAAGCGGGCATACTCTCTGCTCGCTCCTTTTTGAGACAACTCCAGATTACGAAAAAAATTTACAAACACTTCTTTCTTTAATCGACAAAGCAGAAGATAACTCACTTTTAGTTGCAGCGGAAGTCTGTTTGACCTCTTATGATTATGAAAATATGGATGCGATGCTCAGCTTTGCCCCTCACGCCATAGAAGCACTGAAAAAAGCCTCACGCAACAAAATAATCATTATGACAATGCTCGAAGAGCGAGATGCAAAAGTATATAACTTTGCAAAAGTTTTTCACAATGGAGAAGTAGTGTATGAACGGGCCAAGGCAAAACTCTTTCGCTTTGGCGATGAGCATAAGTATATGCAAGAAGGCAGTGTGGATGATTTTCAAATCATCGAAGTAGACGGCATCAAGATAGCGATTTTTATCTGTTTTGAACTGCGTTTTAAAGAGTTGTGGTGCAGGAGTGAAGGAGCAGATGTTATTGCAGTGCCTTCATGGTGGGGAGAACTGCGCAGTGAACATTTTTCCATTCTCACGCAGAGCCTGGCACTGATGAACCAGTGTTATGTTGTAGCAAGTGACTCAAAAAATGAGGAGTGCACAGCACTCAGCGGCATTATTGACCCACAGGCAAATGTGCAGCGAAACGGGAATAAGCCTTGCTTAAAGCAGGCATACAGTAAAAAAGAAATTAGCCTTATGAGGCGATATATGGATGTAGGTATTGGATAGAATAACAGCAACAAAAACGGCACGTTTGGCAGAGGAGTGTAATGCAGAGTTTCCACTCTCTGCTGAGATACAAGAGGCAATAGCAAAAACAAACAGAGAGGCTTTTGTACCAATGGGATTTCGTAATCAGGCATACAAGCTTGATGCACTCCCAATCGGTGCAAATCAGTACATCTCATCACCGCTGACAGTTGCAAAGATGACAGAGTATCTTTTTCCGCGAGGTGCTGACAGAGTTTTAGAGATAGGCTGTGGAAGCGGTTATCAGGCAGCAGTACTTTCACATCTTTTTCGTGGTGTCTTTACGATAGAGCGCATCGAGCCTTTGATACTTGAAGCGAAAAAACGTTTCCGTGAGCTTGGCATCAATAATGTCCATACGCGCACAGATGATGGGCAAAAAGGGTGGATACAGTATGCGCCGTATGACAGGATTTTATTCTCTGCAACGGCAAAGGAGATTCCGTCAAAACTTTTTGAGCAGCTGGCTGACGGCGGTATTTTAGTAGCGCCTATGGAGCGTGACGGGAAGCAGGTCATCACCCGTTTTTTAAAAGAGGGTGAGCGTATCATTGAAGAAGAGCTTGAAGATTGTGACTTTGTTCCTGTTTTAGATGGTGTTGTCAAGTAAGGGCATCTCTAAGTTTGTTATTGTAAAATAAGAGTAATCGTTAACAAATAGGGTTGATTATGGAAGAGATGTACGGCATAGAGTATTCAAGACCGCAGGTAGTTTTGTTGCAAGAGACAGGCATCGGTGTAGCTGAAACAGCTGCAAGAACCTGTTATGACAGTTTTACTAACAGCGAAAACAGTGTTATAAAAGAGATAGAACACACACTTCCTGACAACAGTATGTGTGATGCACTTAATGAGATAGAAGAGTCTGCACTGCTTGATGATTTGGCTTGGACCTATTTTCACCACTCCATTTTAGAACATGCCAATCTCTCTTTTCTAGTCCGAGGCACAAGCCGCGGTGTTTTACAAGAGCATGCCCGTCACCGTATTCAGGCCATCTCTGTGCGTTCTACCCGCTATACAATGAGCGGCATCATTAACGCTTTTGTTGCATCCAAACATGGTGGCGACAAGGACTTTTTTATTGACAAGGTTGCAGAGTTTGATATGTTTGTCACTACTGACGCAGCTTATAACCGTTTGGAAATCGGTGCGATGTATGACAAACTTGATTTTCAGTCACAAAAAGTGGATGATTTTCATGCCATCGCTGTGGCAAAAAGCTCTCTGCCTTTCATAGAAGAGCTGCAGGGAAAACCGGAAGAGCTCTACGCGACGCTACAGGGCGGAAAGAAAAAACGTAATGTCGGTGATGCCTTTAAGCACATTGTAACAGACAACTGGAAAGTAGATATGGTGGTGACTTTTAACCTCAGAAGCCTCAAAAACTACTTTACCCTGCGTGAGAGTGGTGCGGCATATTTTCAAATACGTTGGCTGGCTCAGGAGATGATGCAGGTCACTCCAAAAAAATATCTTGATTTAATTATCAAAAAGAAATAGGAATATATATGTATAAAATTTTAACAACTTTTTTTGTTTTGTTGGCTTTTAACGGCTGTGCCCATATAAAAATAAGCGCTGCAATGTGTAACCAGATTGAGTCAGATCCAAATGCACAGATACCGCAAGAGTGTCGAGATTATGATAAGAAAAAAGCAGATGAAGCCTTTAACAAAGTTGTGGATGAGAAAAAAGTCTCTGATAAAGACCTAGAGTTTAACAGAGAAAAGTAGTATAATTCGCAAAAAGATTTTATGAAGGATGAATAATGGCAAGAAGTGAAGTATGTGAACTGTGCGGCAGTGATGAGGGTGTGGAGTTAATCGAACTTCCTGTAAGTGACGGGAGTGAAGAGCAGAGCGTTTATGTTTGTACAAACTGTAAGAGCCAAATAGAGAGCGGTGAGCTTGATGAGACACATTTTAACTGTTTAAATGATGCTATGTGGAGTGAAACTCCGGCTGTTAAAGTAATGGCATACATCTTATGGAACAAACTCGGACGTAGCGATATGCTTGACATGATGTACCTTGAAGAAGATGAGCAAAAACTGGCAGAGGCAGCCATCAATGCAGAAGCAAATAAAGTTGTCTTTCGTGATGCAAACGGTGTAGAACTTCACGCTGGTGACTCCATCGTAATTCTAAAAGACCTTGATGTAAAAGGTGCCGGTTTTACTGCAAAACGTGGTACAGCAGTGACACGCATCGCGCTTCCAAATGACATGAACGACCATGTTGAAGGTCGTGTAAACGGTACAAAGATTTACCTCAAAACAGAGTTCATTAAAAAAGCCTAATGCAACTCTTTGAGCGCTTTTACACGATAGATGATGATTTTCGAAATCCCTATGCGCGTGACAGAGATAGAATTATTCACTCAGGATCTTTTAGAAAGCTTGAGTATAAGACTCAGGTTTTTTTAAATCACGAGGGCGATTTTTTTCGTACGCGCCTCACGCACTCCATAGAAGTCTCTCAGATTGCCCGCTCCATTACAAATCAGCTTGGTCTTAACGAATCACTGGCTGAAGCGATAGCTTTGGCGCATGACCTCGGACATACCCCTTTTGGACATGTCGGCGGTGATACGCTAGATGAATGCCTTCAGGTTGATGGATTTAGCAATGGCTTTGAGCATAATTTTCAAAGTTTTCGCGTTGTGACAAAACTAGAGAAACGTTACAAAAATTTTGATGGGCTAAACCTCACCTTTGCTACCTTAGAGGGTATACTCAAACACTCTTACCCCTATAAAAAATCATTTTTACCCAAAATAATAAACGAACAGTTCGACCTTGAAAAACACCCTTCTTATGAAGCAATGGTTGTTGACCGTGCTGATGAAATAGCCTACATGAGTCATGATATAGATGATGGGGTAAACTCGGGGCTCATAAGTTTTGAAGATCTCAAGTCGAGTGAACTGGCACAGGAGATTTTAGAAAAAGTGGCGGCAGAAGGCGTAACAGATGAGAATGACGAGATGTTTCGTTACCGTTTTAGCTCTCATCTTATTAACCATTTAGTCTACTCTCTTTTGAGCTATTCTAAAAAACGTGTAGAAGATAAAGAGTTAATGCCTATTGGCTTTGAAAAAGAGCTGGAGACGCAAATAAAGAAGCTCAAGAAACTGCTTTTTAACAAGATGTATCAGCATAAAAATATTGTCAGACGCATGTATGCAGGAAAACAAGCTGTTAGAGGTCTCTACAAAGGTTTGATGGAGGAAGAAAAAATGCTCCCGGGATTTTATTATAAACAGCTCGGCAGTCGAGAAAAGCACCGTGTTGTTGCTGACTATATTGCAAGTATGAGTGACCGTTATGCCCTTAATTTTCACAATGAAATGTATGGAAAACTCTAGTTTTCTGCGTTACTCTTCGTAGTATTTGAAGTTCTTAGAGTTGTGACACTTTTGCGACTAAGGCTTCTGTAGAGTTTTCTATCTCTTTAGCATTTGTTTTCATAGCGTTAATAGACTCTTTTGTTATATGCATTTTTGCAAGTTGCGAAGCTGTTAAATCTTTTGAACTATAAGCTTCTGCTTTAATAATTTCAGAGTTTTCTGTGTCAGCAATACTCTTTTGGTATGTTACTTTAACTTCACTGCTCGCTTCCCCAAGACTTGACTGCAACTCTTTAGATATCTCTACAAGCTCGAGCGCTGACTTTGCATTATGCTCAACACTACTGCTGGCATCGGAGATACTCTGCACGATGACATTGACGCTTGCGTTGATCTCTGTCAGTGATTTTTGTGTACTTTCAGCCAGTTTTCTTACTTCATCGGCAACAACGGCAAAACCGCGTCCATGCTCACCTGCACGGGCTGCTTCTATGGCAGCATTGAGTGCTAAGAGATTCGTTTTATCGGAAATGTCGGAGATGATATTTAAAATACCTTTGATATCTTCTGCATTTTCTGTGAGTGCTTTGAGATTGTCACTTACTGCAATCTCTCCATCATGTGTCTGGATAATCTGCTCTTCAAGTGTAGACATTTGTGTGACCGAGCCATCAATTTTATTTGAGACAAGCTCCAAACTCTCCAAAACTTCTGCGGAAAATTCAAGATTACTGTCAGACTCTTTTCCTATAACTGTTAGTTTGTCGAGTAGTTCCTGACTTAAGTTTTCCGAGCTGTCAAAATCTATTTCAAGTCTTTTTATAGTTGTATTGAGGGTATGGAGTTCGTTATTTAAAGTATTGGAAGCAGTAGTCAGATTTTTTGCTTCATTCACTTTGTTTGTAAAGTTATTGATGAGAATGACCATCTCTTTGTACTCTTTGGAAAAATTGAGTTTCATGTCGATAGTGTCACCGGTTTTAAAGTTAGAAAGTGTCGCTATAATTTTTTTTGCAACATCAACACCGTTAATCTTTTCATCTAAATCATGAACAAAAATAACAGTGGCAATAACAAGCTGAACGATTTGTGAAATGAGATTATCTGTAAAAACGAAAGCATTGATGAGTAGTAAAACTATTCCAATCCAATGAACAAGACGCATACGAAGAAAAAGTGAACGCATTGTTGTACCCCTAATGTGAACATATATAGGATATTATAGCATGTGGTTTTATTTTTTGATGTAAAAATTTGGAAGTTTTATGAAACTAATGAGAGAAAACGAAAGCCCGAAGGCTTTTCGCTTACAGGCGTGATTCGTAACGTCTCATCATATAAAGACGTTTAAGCATTTTCTTGCGAGATGCAATTTTGAATTTCTTACGTTTTTCAGTTTCCGTTTCATGGAAACGGCGAGCACGAGCTTCTGTAACGATTAAGTTACGGTCAGTCTGCTTCTTGAAACGTCTATAAGATGCATCAAAATTATCATCAGAGCGTAGTACAATACCAGGCATATCACATCACCCACTTTCTGTTAAAATTTGAAATGGAAGTATAGCATAAAATTTAGTTATTATCTTTGAAAGAATCGCAAATCTGCTAATTTTTCTATTTTTTCACCTTTTAAATCAATTGTTTTTAGAGTATATGTTATATTATTTTGAAGTGTTAGCGTATCTAAACTCTTTAAAAGACCTGCTGATTTGATTTTTTCTTTGCTGAGTATTGCAAAATCATCTCCAAAAATTCTAAATATAAGTACATCCTCAAGATGTGTGTGCAGGGTTTGTGCGAACTCTTTTAGGAATGTATCACCTCCGTCCCAACCATTTTGTACATTAAACTGAGAAAAATTATGAATATAAAAGAGTTGCATGATATTAAAATTGTTTTCATAACTGTTGTGTGCCAAAATAACATCGAGATAGTTTTGGTTATAGACGTGTGTGAGATTGTCTTTGTAAAAATAGGCAAAACGCTCTTCTTCTAGTTTTGTTTTAGGAAATTGATTTATCTCTACATCTATTGTTACATTTTTAAGGGCTTTGAGAGCACTTACTACCACATCTGGATCAAACTGCTTGGTACTAAGCTGTTGAAGCTCTTGGAGTGCCTGTGGAACACTTTTCCTTCCCTTATAGATTCTATTTGTTGTCATGGCATCAAAGGCATCCGCAACTATCATGATTCGGGCCAATGGATGTATGCCATTTCCCTTTAATCCATTTGGATAACCAGAACCATCATATCGTTCATGGTGTTGATAGATGATATCGGCCAGGGCTGCAAACATAGGAATTTGTTTTAAAAGTTTATAGCTCACAGTGACATGCTCTTGAATGAGTGCGTACTCGGTATCATTTAATGTATTTGGGTTGAGTAAAATAGAATCAGGTGTTTCAATTTTTCCTATGTCGTGAAGTATTCCTGCTTGATGCAGGAGTGTAATCTCTTCATCACTGTAGCCCATCTCTTGTGCTATGCGTTTACAGTAGTATGCAACCCTTTTTGAGTGGCCGGCTGTATATGTATCTCGCTGCTCTATCAGTTCTATCATTGAGTAAATTGTTTTTTTGTAGTTCTCACTCATCTCTTTTGTCTGTTTGTCCAGCATATCTTTAAGAGATTTTTTATAGGCCTCATTCTCTGCATATTTTTGTATTTTTTCTGCAACCTTAAAAAGTTCAACATTGAGAAGTGTATAATCAAAAGGTTTGATTATGTAGCCATCTACATGTGATTTTATTGCATTAATCAAGTAGTTTGTATTTGTATGTGCCGTAGTAATTAAAATGGGAATCCTCTCATCAAATTCCCTAATCTTTGCAATCATTTCAGAACCATTCATATTTGGCATAGAGAGATCTGTAATGACGATATCAAAACTATTTTTTTTGTAGAGTTCGAGACCTTCAGAACCGCTAGAGGCAAGTGTAGTGGAAGCAAAAAGTTTTTTGAGGTATGTAGCCATTGTTCTTTGCACACCGACATTGTCCTCGACATAAAGTACATGTAAAGAAGCTGTTAATTTTTTTAACTCTTTTATATCAACCATTATCTATATCTTCCCCCTCCCTCTTTTTAGCTTCATACAAATTATATGGCAGTTTTATCTCAAAGCAGGCACCCTCATCTGTATCGGATGCTATTATAGCACCATTGAGATGTTTTTGTACAATTATTTTACTCATGTAGAGGCCTAATCCTGTACCGTCTTTTTCATCTTTTGTCGTAAAATAAGGGTCAAAGACTTTTTCTATAATATCCTCTCTTATGCCTCCACCATTATCACAGATTGTAAGTATGAGATTTTCCTTTTCGCTTTTACTGTGCATCACTATTTTCTTCTCTTCATCCTCTTTCTGTTCTAGCAATATCTCTTTTGCATTTTTTAGAATGTTAATGAGTACCTGCATAAGCTCTCTTGAAAAGGTTGTGATCTTTATGGAACTGTCTATGTCTACAAAGAGTTTGATATCATTGTTTTGTAAAGATTTGCCTACTATTCCTAGTGCATCGTCTATAATATTTTTTAAAAGTGTTTCTTCGGGGCTTTGATTGGGTCTAAAAAATTCTCTAAAATCATCAATGGTTTTAGAGAGTTCAAGTGTTTGTTGCAGTATGTCTTGAGAGGTTTGCAGCAGCTCATTAGAGTCAAGCATATTAAGTTCTATATCAGCTTGTATATTGTTAGCATCCATAGCAATAACACTAATTGGCTGGCGCCATTGGTGGGCTATCATGCTTATCATCTCACCCATTGCTGCATGACGAGACTGAGCTATCATAAGCTCCTCTTTCTCACGCAGCTCCTGCTCCTTATGTTTCTCTTTTGTTATATCCAAAGAGATTAATCCAACCTTTTTACTCTCTCCTTTTTGCATGGAAAAAATAAGTTGGTGTCTGATTGTCTCTTCCCCTTGAATATTTATAAGTTGGGTTATCTCTTCGACACTTCCGTTTTGAAGTGCTTTGTCAAAAGCACGATTAAGTTCCTGTGCTTTTTTGAGGGGAATCACATCTTCTATCTGCAAACCAACAAGAGTTTTCCGTCCAAAAAAAGTATTGGCGGCTCTATTTGCATAGAGTATCTCATGATTTTCAGTTATGTATACATTTGCCGGAAGAAAGTTCATGAATGTCTCAAATTGATTTTTAGCCTCACACAGCTCCTCTTCGAGCTCTTTTTGTTTTGTTATATCGGTATGAAAACCAATCATTCTTACGGCTTTGCCATCTGCATCGAAAATTGTCTGTCCGCGATCTAGTATCCATATCCATGAACCATTTTTGTGACGGAGTCTATGGACAATGTTATAAATAACTTTTGGGTCTGTATGTGCATGTTCAATGGCTTTTTCTGCCATTTCGAGATCATCAGGATGGACCCTGCTCTCCCAAGACTCAAACTCATTTAGCAGTTCATCATCTCTGTAACCAAGCATCTCTTTCCAACGTGGAGAGAAGTAGACGGTTCCCTCTTTTATATTCCAGTCCCATAGTCCGTCATTTGTTCCCTCAGTGGCAAGCTGGTACTGTTCATTTATCTCTGCCAGTTCTTTCTCATTTTCACGAATGATTTTCATATAGGAGTGAATTCTGTTTCTGATATAAAAGAAAAATAAGAGGAGAAAAAAAATGGTTAAAAAGAGCAATACCATGTCAAGAGTATGAAATTTTTTAAAGGTTTGGTGTGCTTTGCCTTTTAGCACGGCTGCTTTAGCATCTGCATAATGATAAAGTGCCATGGTTGCATTTTCTAGTTTTACAACATGTTTGGCTCCTCTATTTTGTGTGATTGCAATGGCTTCATGAAATTTTTTGTGCTGAACCAGTTGGATTACCTGATCACGGATATTTTTCCATTGTTTAAAAAGCTTATATGTTTTTTCTTCAAGTTCTAAACCCTTTTTGCCTAAAATTTTTGTTTTAACAACAGCAAAGTATTTGTAAACATTCTGTTCTTCTTTGTCGACCTGTTTTATGAGCCTTTGAAGTTGTACCTTATCTGCTGGAAGAACAATATCTTTCATATCTCTATGTATTTTGAGAACGCCTTTTTGAATGTTAAGAGCAGCATTGGAGACTTTCAAAGGGTGTGTGTAGATATCTTCTGTTATTTTGTGAACAGTATTAATGCTGTATATACTGACGGCGCTGATGAGAAGTACAAAAGCAACACTTACTACAACAAACAGAGTGATAATGTTGAGTTCGTGTTTGGGACTACTGTTTTTCACAACTTTAACCTAGTAAAGATCATCTATGAGATCACTGCCACATTGCAGCTCTTTGAGCCATGCTAAAAATAGTCCTACATTTGTATCTTCAAATACAAATCCGTGCTGTGGTGCTATCATTTTGATGTCGAGTGCTTCTGCTTTGTTAACCCATGCACGGCAAATTTTATTGGAACCCATGTAGCGTTGGTGAAAACCAAGCAGATGTTGTTTATGCTCTTGAAAATCTTGGACTTTTTTGTAAGCATCGGGAGAAGAGAGAATCGCTGCACCAATATCTCCCGAAAAAAGAATTTTTGATTTTGAGTCATAGAGCGAGAAGTTTCCCGGAGCATGTAAAAAATGTGCAGGTATGAATTTGAGAGCATCTTCACCAAATTGCAGTGTTATACCTTTGTCTTCAAGAGATATGACACGGTTCATATCTGCAAATCCATAATGACTCATAAAACGGACCCATAAAGAGCTCATAATAAATTTTGCCTGAGTACTAATCGCCCATTGGGCGATAGAAGCAGCAACATCAGGGTCCTGATGTGAAAAGAAAATGTATTTGAGATTTTCTATCTCGATGTATTCACTGATGGCATCATAGAGCTCATCAAAGATGGCCTCACTTCCCGGGTCTATCAAAAAGCCTGCACCATACTCAATGATGAGATACTGATTAACAGAGAGAAAAGAGTCTTCATGAGTCTCATCATCAAAACTAAACATGACACATTTGTGTGTACCGTCATCATATAAAACTTTAGATTTATTATTCATTCTGCATTCCTTTTATTTCTCGTATCAGTGCCATTTGGCGTTTGGTGATGTATTTTATTAAGCCACTTTTTTGTAAGTCTTTAAACATAAAGACAACACTAAAACTGTCTGTATTTTCTTGTTTTCTCAAAACAGTTGCCTGTGTGTTTATGTTGAGTGGTTTTTTGTCAAGTTCCAAAACTATCTCTAATCGCACCTCTTTTGTTTCTGTTAAACCAGCGGGTAAAAGTTTTAGATTTAGTTTTACTGCATCTAAAGAGATGTCCTCTATGAGGAGCTCACAATCATATTTTATATCTTCTAAAAAAAGTGAGACAGAGTATTCACCACTTGGTGTTATTCTAATAGTTTTGCGTGTAATAGGCGATGTCTTGACAAATTTCAGATCACTTAGGGTAACTGTCTGCTGTTCATAGTTGATCTTTTCAAGCTGTGAAGCTTCTATGGCATAGGGCAGAGCATTTGAGATTATTAAAGTTTTTTGCTCTATTTGAATGGCTTTTTGCTGTAGATAAATTGTCTTTACCGTGAGTGTGCCGTCTTTGATACCAGTTATGAACGCATCATGGGTAATACTTAATCCGTTGTAGTAGTTGTGCAGTTCTATTTTTGCACTGTTTTTTTGGATGATATGAAGAAAGTCAAAAAGTGTCTCTGTATCTGCAAGTGTTGTGTCAATTTCATTTTGTCGTTCGTCAAAAACTTTTAAGAGCTTCAGCTGACTTATCTCGGTAAAGGAGAGAATCCCATAGTCAGCTTGTTGCGGGAGTTCTTGATACTTAACTATAAAGTGAGTTATTGTATTGTTTTTGTCTCTCATTTTAACATTATAAAGTTTTTGAGGGTGAAACTTGATGACTTCAAGGGCATTAATCTCATCATGACTGTATAAAAAACCTTTATGCTCTAAAAATTTTTTATCGATCTGCAGCATCTTTTCTTGAGCCTCTTGAAGAGAATGAAAGTCAAAAAAGTCTAAAAAAGCTTTATTTGCCATGACTACTTTGTTCTCATGGAGTAAAACAAGCATACTATTTTGATGCTCAAAAATATTTTTTAAATGTGTCTGCAAAAGAGTATTTTTTTCTTGAAGTTTGATATGTGTAACAGCTTCAGCAAGAACATGTGAGAGTTCTGTGAAATTTACTGGTTTTGTTAAAAATCGGAAAATTCCCAGCTTAATACTTTTGAGGAGTATCTTCTTGTCATCAAAGGCAGACATTATAATGATGAGACTCTCTGCAGAGATGGAATGAATCTGTTTTACGAGGGTCAAACCATCCATATGTGGCATTTTTATATCTGTGATAACTATAGAATAGGGATACTTTTTAAAAAGTTCTAAACCTTCTACTCCATCTTTAGCCAGGTCAACACGAGAAAAGAACTTACTGAGTAGTTTCCCACCTTTTTCTCTCAGCGCATCATTGTCTTCAACATAAAGAAGTGTTAAATCTTTTGCATCTGTTTGCAGTTCTTTTAAATCAGCCATTATCTAACCTTTATCTTTGTAGATTATAGCTCTATTTATCTTTCTTATGGTTTATTTTGAAGGTTTTTTTATTGCAATCTTTTTTGTCCCCAAAGATGCATTTGCGATTGACAATGAGGCGATAGATGAAGAAGCTAAAGGGAATAATGGCAAAGCCAAAGCTCATATAGGCTTGTGTATAGAGCTCATGCTCATAAAAATTATACCCTGCTACTAGTATCGCAATTGTTATCAACAAACACATGTGAATCCTTAATCTTTTTTGCACCCAGTGTTGAGTTTAAAGAGTGGGTAGAATGGACAAAATCCAAAAACTGCTGTCAAAAGTGGAACGGCTCCAACAGCTGCTACTATGTAGTTCTGTGCTACCAAACCATAAACGATTAATCCTAAACCTGCAATCGCTCTGATTGCTCTGTCTGCTTTTCCTAAATTAATACACATTTTGTATCCTTTTGTTGAATTATAAGTGTATTGTAGGACAAAACAGTCGCTCTTGTCTGTAACATTGGTTACATAAGCCGAATAAAACCACGTCCTAGTTCAATGATGCCGTCATTTTCCAGACTTTTGAGCACTTTGGAGATAACCTCACGTGAGCTGCCTAAGTCATTTGCTATGGCTTCATGGGTTGTTTTTATCTCCTTACTCTCTTTTGCATGGAGCCAATCCATCACTCTTTGGTCAAGGTTTTTAAACTTAATGTCATTAACAAGCTGTGCAAGATCTCCCATGCGCAGTGTATAGATTGAAAAAAGAAAGTTTTGGTAAGCAAAACTGTTGTGTGCCAACTCTTTTACGCTGTACATGTCAAGGATGTAGCCTTCAATATCTGTGAGTGTTACTGCAGAGGCTATGGCTTCGGTTTGTGAGAGTGTTGAGGCGGTATTTACGATGCACTGCTCACCAGGATTAAGATGATAGAGCGTTATCTCATCAGCCTCCTCTGACTGCATGTAGAGGCGTACTTCACCCGAAGTGAGAAACAAGATACCGTCACAGACATCGCCTTGAAAAAATAGAATGGAGCCTTTAGAAACACTCACGGGCTTGAGGCTCATCTGCAAAAACTGTTTGGCTTTGTCGTCTAACTCTCCATAAAATGGAAATTTTTCTAAATTCATCTCTTTTTACCTTGTCACACAGGATATTATTTGAGGTAATTGTATTAGCTCTTCTTTTATTGTAGCTAAAAAACAGTTTATAGTTTCATTCTCACGCAAAGAGTATATTATCCATTTTCCACTCTGCTGTGTTTGTACGATGTCAGCTTCTCTCATCTGCTTCAGGTGACGGGAAACAAGGGGTTGAGAGAGTTGCAGTGTGTCGCATATTTCACATACACAGAGCTCTTTTTCTCTCTGCATTAATGCGATGATTTTGACTCTGTTGATGTCTGATAATATTTTGGCTGTTTGAACTAATGCATCCATCTAATCTCTTTTGAAGTTTTATTATATAACAATTCTGTTGAGCCACTTGCAAATTCAAATCTCCACA
>JALUWT010000214.1 GCA_027019325.1 Sulfurimonas sp. | reverse complement strand
CATACCGTCCATCTCTATCAGCGCCTCTTTTTCCCCTTTCATTGAGACAATGACACCTCTGTTTGAGTGGTATTTGACACTCTCCCCGACTGCAAACTTAACATCTTCTTGGAGGACTTTTTCTTCTTGAGGTGGGAGTTTTTTGTTTGCTTTATTCATAGCTCTATGGATGGCTTTTGTATCACCCGCTTTGGCTGCGTTTTTTGCTTCACTAATGGCGACATCATAGCTGCGTTTGAGGGCGGATTTTTGCTCATCAAGCTCTTTTTGGTTGGCTTCTTGCAGTGCTTTGAGTTGGAGCTCTTTTTTATGCAGTTTATCTAACTCTTCATCAACTTTTTTATGTTTTTGTTTGAGTTCACGTTCGAGTTGTGAACCGCGTTCTATGAGTAAAGAGAGCTTCTCCGAGTTATCACCGTAAACAGCTTTGGCTTCATTGACGATGGCATTGTTAATCCCATAACGACTTGCCGTCTCAAATGCATAACTCTTTCCGATGATGCCTTGCATAAACTCATAGGTGGGTTTTCTCTGCTCTTCATCATAAATTGCTGCCATAAGGGAGACATCATCACGGTCAGCCATTAATGCAGCGAGGCGTTTGTGGTGTGTGGTGACAACGACTTTTTGTTTGCGTTTAATGAGGTCATCTAATATGACTTTAAAAAGTGCTGCCGCTTCATCAGAGTCGGTTCCAAGCTCTATCTCATCAACACCGACAAGAGCATTTTTTTCTAGAAATATTTTTGAAAACTCCTGCATCCGACCTGCAAAAGTAGAGATGTCATTTTTGACATTTTGCGGGTCATCTATAATCGCAAGGACAGATTTAAAACTCCCAATGTGGGATTTGTTTTCATCTAATTGCATAGGAATAATATACTTTGCCATAAACGCAGCGGCTAAGATACTTTTTAAAAGCATTGTCTTTCCCCCTGCATTGACTCCTGTAATCATTAAAATATTTTGTGAAAAATCAACACTAATGGGCTTTGGATTATGCAGAGCAGGGTGCTTAAAGTTATGTAAAATGAGACGAGAGTCTGCTTTACTTTTGAGAAGTTGTAGGTTTTTACTTTTTGCAAAAAGAACACGTGCTTGGTAGTTGTCAAACTTTGTAAACTCTTTGTCTATAAAGTTTATAAAGGCTTGAAGTTCTGAGAGGGTTGCTGAGAACTCTTTGTTATACTGATAAAAAATAGCTTCGCGCTCTTGTTGTATAAAACGAATTTTCTCTTTTGTTTTTAAAATACTATCAGGGGCAACATAAAAAAAGCCA
>JALUWT010000213.1 GCA_027019325.1 Sulfurimonas sp. | reverse complement strand
GAGGGAAACGCCTGGTCCCATTCCGAACCCAGAAGCTAAGCCTCTCATCGCTGATAATACTGCATCTTTCAGGTGTGGGAATGTAGGTCGCTGCCTAGTTGATCAATTTTTACTACTTTAATCACCTTTCTTTTAATAATAGACTATTTATCTTCCAATCATGTTCTATTTTATCCATATTGACTTTTTCTAATCGCATTAAAAAATATTCTCTTGCAACTTCTCTTGCACCTAGACTTTTGAGGTGTTCTGTCGGAACTTGACAGTCAATAAAATCATATCCCCAATCTTTAAGATGTCTCACAAGTATTGCATAGGCAGCTTTTGAAGCATCACTTTGGTGAGCAAACATAGACTCTCCACAAAATACTTTTCCTATCACTAAGCCATATAATCCACCTACCAATTTTCCCGCTATATCGTAGCTCTCTACACTATGTGCTATTCCCATGCCATGCAGTACTTCAAATGATTCTGTCAGTTCATCATTTATCCATGAACCCTGTTGGCCTTTTCTCTGTGTTGTCGCGCAGTATTGCATTACCTGTTTGAAATTAGTGTCAAAAGAGTATGTAAACTTTTTCATACTTTTTCTCAAAGAACGTGAAAGTTTGAAATCATCAAGTTCCATTATAAGTCTTGGATCTGTCGACCACCATAGAATTGGATCCTGCTGTGAATACCACGGAAATATTCCATTTTGATAGGCACGTATAAGTCTGGAGGGATTTAAGTCACCTCCCCACGCAACGATACCGTCTTCATTCGCATCTCGTGGGTCTGGAAAAGTTAAAGAGTGACTATTTAGTTGTGGCAGGTACAAGTTCTAGCTCTTGAAAATCTAGTTGGAGTATGTCATTTATAACATTGACTTCAACACTTCCACCATTTTTTAACTTTCCAAAGAGAATTTCATCACTGAGTCTGTTTGTGATGTTGTCTTGGATATAGCGCTTAATAGGTCTTGCCCCCATCTCTTTCGAGTAGGCTTTATTTGCTATGAATTCTGCACTCTCATCATTCAAATATACCGTGATTTTTTTCGCTTTCAACTCATTATTCAATTCATTTATAAACTTATAAACGATGCCTTTTACAGTTTCATGTGACAGTTGTTTGAAATCAACGATGGCATCGAGTCTATTTCTAAATTCCGGTGTAAAAAATGATTTTAACTCTTCGTTGGCTGCCAGTGACTCATCTTTATTAAATCCCATAACGCTGCGAGCAGTGGCTCCGATATTTGATGTCAAGATGAGAATTACATTTTGAAAATTTGCTTTATAGCCATTATTGTCTGTGAGTGTTGCACTGTCCATTATTTGAAGTAAAATATTTACTAAATCAGGGTGCGCTTTTTCTATTTCATCGAGTAAGAGTACTGTATAAGGATGCTTTTTAATTGCTTCGGTAAGAAGTCCACCCTGTTCATAACCAACATAGCCCGGTGGTGCTCCAACTAAACGAGAGAGTGCATGTTTCTCCATATATTCACTCATATCGAACTTTTCAAAATGAATACCGAGTGTAGAGCTTAGCGCAATGGCGAGTTCTGTTTTTCCAATACCCGTTGGGCCTGAAAAGAGAAAGGAAGCGATTGGCTTATTTTGTGGTGTAAGTCCTGCTTTTGATATTTTAATGGCTTGTGCAACAGTTGCAACAGCACTCTCTTGACCTATAACACGAGTTTGCAAATCATCTTCTAAGTTTTTGAGTGCTTCTGTTTCATTGCTATTTATTTTAGTGTTAGAGATTCCAACAATGGAGGCAATAGTTTTTTGAATATCTGTCGCACTGACTTTTATACGCTTGTTCTTTTTGAGATGAAAAGATGCTGCGGTTTCATCAATAAGATCAATCGCTTTATCTGGAAGAAATCTGTCAGTAATATATCTTTTTGAGAGATCCACTGCTGTTTGGAGTGCTTTATTTGTATATTTTACACCGTGATGCTTTTCATATTTTTTCTGCAGACCTTTGAGTATTTTATAGCTTGTTGCCTTCGATGGTTCATTAATGTCTACTTTTGAAAATCTTCTGCTGAGGGCTTTGTCTTTTTCAAAGCTATTGCGGTATTCTGAAAAAGTAGTTGCGCCCATACATTTTATTTCGCCTGAGGCAAGGGCAGGTTTGAGTTGGTTTGCTGCATCCATAGAGCCGCTTGTACTTCCCGCACCTATGAGTGTGTGAATCTCATCAATAAAAAGAATGGCATTTGGAATAAGTTTAATCTCATCCATCACCCCTTTGAGCCTTTTTTCAAAATCACCACGGTATTTTGTGCCTGCAAGCAGAGCTCCCAAATCAAGTGCATACAGTTCCGAGTCTTGGATAATCTCAGGAACATTTTTAGCAACGATTTGCAGTGCCAGGCCTTCTGCTATTGCCGTTTTACCAACACCCGGCTCGCCAACTAAAATAGGATTGTTCTTCTTTCTTCTGCAGAGTATCTGCGTGACGCGTTTTATCTCTTTATCTCTGCCTATTACCGGGTCGATTTTACCTTCTCTGGCTTTTTGTAAAAGATTAATGGCATACTTGTCAAGATTACTCTCTTTTTCGTTTGCAGTTTTTTGTATATCTGTATGAGAGATAATCTCTAAAATATCTAGACGCGAAATCTGGTACTCATTGAGAAGCATATAAGCATAGGTATGCTCCTCTTCATAGAGTGCAGCAAGCAAATCACCAACATCAGCACTTGTCTGTCCTGCTGATTGAATATGGCGCACCATATTATCTATTAACCGTGAGAGCGCCACACTCTCATACGGCTCCTGTTCAATATTTTGAGGCAGAATCTCTATGTTCTCTTTGATGTAGTTTGCGAGTTCATCTTTCATCTTCTGTGTATCACCGCCACATGCTTCTATAATTGCTGCACCTTCTGCTGAATTTAGCAGAAGATAAAAAACATGTTCAATTGTGAGGTATTCATGATGGAGTTGTTTGGCAAAAAGTATAGATTTTTGAAAAATATCATTGAGTGTGGGACTGATCATTTTTTACTCCTCTTCCATCGTGGCTTTTAAAGGAAAAGCACTCTCTTTTGCTCGCCTCGTTACCTGCATCACTTTTGTCTCTGCTATCTCATATGTGTAGACACCGCATAAACCGCGTTCATGTTTATGCACCTCAAGCATTATAGCCTCTGCCTGTTCGTAGCTTTTATGAAATATTGTCATCAAGATGTCTACAACAAACTCCATTGAAGTATAATCGTCATTGAGAAGATAAACTTTGTATTTTTTTGGATATTTTAACGCAGTCTCTTCGTGGAGTTCATAATCTGTTTTTGTTGCCATAATTATTGTGCCGCCTTTGTAAAGTCGTCGATGATATCCTGCGGATTTTCTAAACCGATAGAGATACGGATAAGTCCATCTGTAATACCTAAAAATTTTCTCGTCTCTACATTAAAATCACTGTATATCGTAGATGCCATGTGTAGAGCAAGTGTTCTGCTGTCGCCGATATTTGCCGTAATCGTTGCTAGCTTTGTTTTTCTTAAAAAGTCATAGGCTCTTTCTTGTGTACCCATATCTATGGTGAAAAGTGTACCACAACCATTTTGAAAATGCTCTTTGTATCTTGTATGATGCGGATGGGAAGCAAGCACAGGATGGTTGATGTTGAGTCCTTGTGCATCGAGTGCTTTTACAATGGTCTCCACACTTTGCACAACTCTTGGAAGTCGCAACGGAAGTGTTTCGAGTCCCAGCATGGTCTGGTAGCTTGCATGGGCATTTGCACTCATTCCAAAGTCACGCAGTGCCCGTTTCTTTGCATTTGGAATCAGTGCCATTTTTCCGGCACCTTTGATGAATTTTGCTAAAAAAGAGTAGCGCTTAGTTTTAAACTTGTCATCTCCCTCATTAATAGCGCGAAAAATGCTACAACCCCCTAAGGCAGAAGAATTTCCTGCAATTATTTTTGTTGTAGAATAGACGACAATGTCAGCCCCTAATTCCAACGGAGCGATACTCAGCGGTGTAATTGTATTGTCAACGATAAGGGCTACGCCGTGTTTGTCTGCGATTGCTGCTATGCGTTTGATGTCTGGCAGGCGCATATTTGGATTGCCGACACTCTCTAAAAAGATTATTTTTGTATTGTCAGTGATGGCATTTTCTATTTTCTCAAATTCATCTACATCAAAAAAAGATGTTGAGATGTTAAAACGGGAGAGGGTTTCATTAAAAAGTGAGTAGGTTCCGCCAAAAAGCCCTCCAATGCTGATAATCTCATCCCCTGCTGCAAGAAGGGACATACAGGCAAGCGTTGTCGCTCCCATGCCTGAACTTGTCGCTACTGCACCGACACCGCCATCCATCTGAGCCATAATGGACTCTAGTTTTGCTGTTGTGGGATTTCCCATGCGGGAGTAAAGTGGTTTTTTCACACTTCCGTTAAAAATACCTTCTGCCGTTTCAGGTGAACCGTATCCAAAAGATGCCGAAGATGTAATAGCCGGTGAAATCGCTCCCTCTTTGTTGCCAACGCTCTGGACAAATGCAGTACAAAAATTGTCAAATTTATTCATTTATATTTACCTTAATCATAGTGTTTTAATTATAGCAAATTTGAGATAATATATTTTGTATGTTCTTTAATTATGCTAGAATTGTAAGAAATAAAATTATTAGGTGTATACAGTATGGAAGATCAAACAGCTTTAGAGAGATTAGATGAGAGAATTAACCAAATATTACAAAAATGCGAAAATTTAAAAGATGAAAATGAACTATTGCGAAATGAACTCGTTACTGTAAAAGCAGAGCGTGAAATTAAAGATGCCGAGGTAGAAAAATTGATGGAAGAAAACAGTAAAAAAGATCTCGAAATAGATGAAATTGTCAATAAAATAGAAAGTATATTGGGTTAGATATTTATGAGTACAAAAATAGGTTTGCATATAGGAGGTCGAAGATTTGATGTCGATGTTGAAGAGAAATTTGCTCAATTTTTACAACAGCAAATGATGACAGATTTCAATATGGAAGGCAATAATGATCTTAAAGCTCTTTTGCAGGCATATGTGAGAAAAAACCATGAAATTTATGTACAAAATCAACATGTAGAGGAAATTTTAAAAAAGTTAGATAATGAGAGCTAAATTTTATAATAGTATAAGTTAATAGTGCTATAATTTCAGCCTCTTAAATAAGAGAAATGGTGTGCGCTCGTAGCTCAGCTGGATAGAGCACTGGTTTGCGGTACCAGCGGTCACACGTTCGAATCGTGTCGGGCGCACCATACTTACAACATGAATCCCCCAAATAATGAGATGTTAATAACTTTTTAAAAACTTCAAGAATGTTTCTATATTTCAGTTGA
>JALUWT010000212.1 GCA_027019325.1 Sulfurimonas sp. | reverse complement strand
ACTATGCTCACGCCAATAGAACTTCCAAGACGTGAAGGTTTTACAATGAGAGGGTAAGAAATAGTAATATTACTGAGTTCATCTTTATGTGCCACTTCATAGCGGACGCTTTTCACGCCGATAGATTCGCAGAGATATTTTGTATAACGTTTGTCATATGAAAAGGTACAGGCATCAACACGTGGTCCAATGTATTTGATGGAGTAAAAATCCAAGAGAGCGGAGATTGTTCCATCTTCACCATCAGCACCGTGAATCATGTTTAAAACAACATCTTTATGCTCAACGACACCGCCAAACACTCCTTTTTTCTGTGCAAATGCACCTTGCGTGAGGCTCAACTGTGGCATTTTTTTATGCTCACCACGAGAAAAAGTAACTGCTTTCATTTTATCTGCTTCTATGAGATAAAATTTATGGTCACCGTCACAAAAAATAAAACTCAAATCAAAAGATGAAAGTTTCTCTTTAAGCGTAATAGCACTGACAATGCTTATCTCATGCTCAAAACTTGCGCCACCGAATAAAATTGTTAATTTCAATATTTGTTTCCTTCTTTAGTGTATTAAATTGTTTGTAGTAATTTCAAAGCACCTTTAACAAGGGAGGCTGTATCTTCACCCTCACATGCACTTAAGGCTTTTGAAATTTTATCTTTTTTAAACCCAAGTGCTTCTAGAGCTTCACTCGCTTCATTATAAGAAGTAGAGAGAGATGGTGCCGCCTGGGCGCTTAACATCTCAGCATCAAAGCCGTTAAGCTCTACTAAGATACGCCCTGCACTCTTTGGTCCTATTCCGGGTACTTTCTGTACTGCTTTGATATCTTTTTTGCTCAGTATCGTTGCAAACTGTGTGGGTGTATAGGTCGAACAGATTGCCATGGCAACCTTTGGTCCTACACCGTTAATCTTTATCAGCCTTGCAAATAGCTTCTTCTCCGTCATATCCATAAAACCATACAAAAGATTCGCATCTTCACGGATTATTTGCATTGTAAAGAGTGAAACTTTCTCATTTGCAAGTGCAGAGAAAGTATGCAATGATAAAAAAACTTCATAAACAACATCGTTTACATTTATATGTACAAAGGAAGGTTCTTTGTAAACCACCTTACCATCTAATCCTACTATCATTTTTCCACACTATCCTTCTTCATCTAATGGACGAATGGCATACGCACTGTCACTTAATTCTACAAGACCAAAAACTCTGTCAGACGAACCTTCAAGCGGTTTGTAAACAAGTTCAACAGGAGGGTCAACAAGTTTAAATTTAATCTCATTATACCCTATCCATTTATCATGGTTAATCACTCTCGCATCCAAAATATTGTCTTGAAATGAGGCTGTTCGTGTTGTAAGCAGATTTAATTTTTCCTGTTTTTGCGTGTACTCTTCTTTTAATTGTTTCAATCGCTGTTGCATGTTTTGAAACTGTTTATATTTTTTGACAAAACTCGCCGGCATTTTTACCTTGTTTTTTTGATAATGCAGAAGTCTTTTTTTAATTTCCAAATAGGCCTTCGTACCATGATGTATCAAATCACTGTATTTTTTGACCTCTTTTTTCAGCTCACGCAGGCGTATTTCAAGCTCTTTGATCTTCTCTTCATTGTCTTCAAGTGAGTTCTGCACATCACGGCTTAAAAGTGGATCAATGGTAAAACTATTTTCACTTCCAAGCATTTTTTTAATCTCAATTTTTTTTGTCGCTATTGCTTTTACATGCGATGCACAAATGCCGATTTCAATCTCTTTAGCCCGAATCGTACCGCCTATAGCCTGAGAAACTTCTACAAATTCACCCTCAACACTGCCATGTTCTAAACGTGTTATATGTATATTTTTACCAAAGGCCTGACCTTTATGAAAATTAATTTCTAATTCATCCGCAGTCACTTTTGCAGTTTTATGTGTCTGCCCGCCAATACTAGCTTTTTTTGCAACAACTACGGCATTTGGACCGACATTACCATCTATCTCTATTTCACTGACTTCCACCTGCATACCGCTGCCCACAGCATCTTTAATGACATCTGATTCTTTTACGGAAATATTAACATCTGAATCAACCCCACTATTAATAGAACCGGTTGTCTTAAAACTGATGGCATCAACATCGACCTCATTTTTGATGACATAGGTATTGTCTTCAAAAGCGATATAACCATTTTCGTTTGCATAGTACTTTATGGAGTCTTCATCTTCAACAACTTTTATATTCTCACTCACATTAAAAGTCGGTTCATGCGAGACAACAGGCTCTTTTGGCTCCATATATTCACCTCGGCAGTTTCGACCGGGTTTGCCCATTTTTGCTTTGATGTATTCTATGAGGAGTTCGCCTTTTTTAACACTTTGAATAAATCCGCGTGAGGCATAGTTAATTTTCTCATTCTCATCCACCTCTTTAATGTTTTCATAGTGTAAAACAAGCGCATCATTAATAGTTGCAGTCGGTTCATAGCCCTCACTGATAAGATGTGTTTCACTCTGCTCAAATTCCAGTTTTTCTGCGATTCGCACGCGTGCAGATATTTTGGATGCCACATCTTCAACCATAGAATCAAACATATAGACTAACATTCCGGCACGAATTTTTTTGCGGTTTATCATATCTGTAAGGTCTTGTTCAAAATGAGGAATATACTCCACTCTTGAGCCCTGTGCAATGCTCAGATAGACCTTACATTTGGTAGCATTTGCTCCAACAGCAGTTTTAAAAGTATGGTAATGGTCATCTTTTGGAAGTTTTTTAGAAAAGATTTCTATTTCGTAGGTCTGTTTTATCTGAAAATGTGGATTTAGAAGAAGGGCTTCATCATGAAAATTTTGGGACTCTTCTGTAGATATTTCATCCCACTCTGTCTCTTTTGTTCCATCATAAATTCTTGTATATGTCTGAACATCAAGCAGATTGAAAGCTAGAAGTTCTTGCTCCATTTCATACAACTTTGCAATACTAAATAACTCTTTGGCAACATTTTGTGTTCGTACGACTGTAGGACGAATTTTTTTGATAGCGGGAGTTTTTTTACTTGAGCCAAATAGTGCCATTGTTTATCCATTGTCGTTTGTTAGAGGAGATTTTAACCAAATATTTGTTAAAATTTCGTAAAACTAACAGATTAGATGCAAAGAAGCCCATGTTTAAAGCAATTTTTACCAATAGTTTTGGTATTTTATTTTCTCGAATTTTAGGATTTTTCAGAGACCTTTTAACGGCCTCTGTCCTTGGAGCTTCTGTCTACAGCGATATATTTTTCATCGCATTCAAGCTACCTAATCTTTTCCGTCGAATTTTTGCAGAGGGTGCTTTTACACAGGTTTTTATTCCGGCCTTTGCACGAAGCCGGCACAAAGCAGTTTTTACGGTCCATATTTTCATCGTTTTTCTCTCTATTATTTTACTTATTGCACTGCTGGTCAATCTACTGCCTGAACTTTTCACAAAGGCAATAGCGACAGGTTTTGATGCAAAAACCATCGAAATTGCAGCACCCTATGTCTCCATAAACTTTTGGTATCTGCCGCTTATCTTCTCTGTTACTTTTTTAGCCTCCATGCTGCAGTACAAACACCATTTTGCAACGACTGCATTTGCAACCGCACTGCTAAATCTCTCACTCATCACAGCACTGCTGCTCTCGCGTGACAAAGCCAGCAGTGAAATCGTCTACTATCTCAGCTTTGGTGTTGTCATAGGCGGCGTACTCCAACTTATCGCACATATTATCGCCATTTACAAAATGGGGCTTTTTAAGTTGCTTTTTGGCGGTTTTAAATACCTGCGTGAAAAGGCTCCCCTCATTAAAGAGGATACGAAAAAATTTCGTAACAACTTTTTCCCTGCCATCTGGGGAAACTCAACAGCACAGATATCTGCATTTTTAGACACCTTTTTGGCCTCTTTTTTGGTAACGGGTTCCATCTCCTACCTTTACTATGCAAACAGAATTTTTCAGCTTCCTTTAGCGCTCTTTGCCATCGCAACCTCTGTGGCACTCTTTCCACGCATAGCCAAATATCTCAAAAATGCTGACGAAGAAAAAGCCCTGCAAAATCTTCAAAAAGCCTTTTGGTTTTTGACTTTTTTACTTACCGCGAGTACCATCGGCGGTATTATCCTCTCCCATGAAATTATTTCTGTTCTTTTTCAAAGAGGCGCTTTTGATGCTGCTGACACCCAGCGTACTTCGGCAGTTTTAACGATGTATCTCATAGGGCTGCTTCCTTTTGGTCTGCAAAAACTCTTTGTGCTTTGGCTCTATGCAAAAGAGATGCAGCTGCATGCGGCTAAGATTGCCACTATTTCACTGCTTATCTACATCGTTTTTGCGCTTGCATTCATTAGTCCTTTTGGGGTAGCCGGTCTGGCACTTGCAAGCACACTCGGTGGCTTTACAAGCCTCTTTTTTACCATCAAAGTTTTCGGTGTTCAAAACTTTTTTGCTATACTTCGCTCAAAAAACCTGCTCTATCTTTTTGTAGGTTCTCTATTATTTACTGCTTTATTGGTGGTTTTCAAGGATTTTATCAGTGCATATATTTGATTCCGTACAAAAAACAAAACGCAAATTTGAACCTTTGGTAGAGGGAAAAGCTACACTCTACGTCTGTGGTCCTACTGTTTATGATGATGCCCATCTCGGTCATGCCAAATCTGCACTTGTTTTTGACCTGCTCACGCGGGTACTTCGAGCAAACGCTTATGAAGTCACCTATGCAAGAAACATTACAGACATCGACGACAAAATCATCAAAAAAGCCATAGAGCAAAAAAAAGACATCAAAACCATTACAGATTTTTATACAGAGGCTTTTCATACAGAGATGGCGCTCATAGGTGTCAAACGTCCCGACATTGAGCCAAAAGCGACAGAATCACTTGATGCGATGTTTACGCTCATTCAAAAGCTCATAGCAAGCGGTCATGCCTACCAAACAGAAGACGGCGATGTCTATTTTGACACAAAAAGTGACAACGAATACCTCACACTCTCACACAGAGTTCAGGATGAAGATGCAAGGCAAGAGCGGGTTGTAAGCTCACGCGAGAAGAAAAATCCTGCTGATTTTGCTCTTTGGAAAAATGTCAAAGACGGCTCTGTCACTTTTGACTCCCCTTTTGGAGCAGGTCGTCCGGGATGGCACCTGGAGTGCTCTGCTATGATAGAAAAACATCTTGCCTACAAAAATAAGCCATATGCAATCGACATTCACGGCGGCGGTGCCGATCTCCTTTTTCCACACCATGAAAATGAAGCGGCACAAACTCGCTGCGCAACACAGCATGAACTTGCAAACTATTGGATGCATAACGGTTTTGTAAATATCGACGGCGAAAAAATGAGCAAGTCACTCGGCAACAGCTTCTTTTTAAAAGATGCCCTGCGTGAGTATGACGGGGAAGTACTGCGTTTTTACCTTTTAAGCTCACACTACCGAAGCAACTTCAACTTTAACACGCAAGACCTCGAAGCTTCCAAAAAACGGCTTGACAAACTCTATCGCCTCAAAAAACGCCTTTTTGGTTTGGCGGAGAATCAAGACAAAACAGAGTTTCAACATAAACTGCTCGAAGCACTCAGCGATGACTTAAACATCTCCGCTGCACTTGCACTCATTGATGAGATGACAGCGCACGCAAATGAGACACTCGACACACCGGGCAAACACAAACAGCTCAAAAAAGAGCTGATGGCAAACCTTGGTTACATCCAAGAAGTTTTAGGCTTTGGTGTCGAAAACCCTTACGAATACTTTCAGTTTGGCATAGATGAAGCGACAAAAGAAGAACTTGCAGAGCTTATACAACAAAGAGATGCAGCCAAAAAAGCAAAAGATTTTGCAAGTTCAGATGCCCTGCGTGAGCAGATTCTCTCATATGGCGTGAACCTGATGGATACACCACAGGGAACTTTCTGGGAGAAGGTATAGTTTTTCAACATGAATGTAACAGATATTCTAGAAATCATAAGCAAAAATGCGGCAGATTCGAAAGAAGAATTTAAAAGACTCTTTCATGGACGTGGCGGACTGTATGAAGACTGGAGACATCTGACAGTTGACTCTATTGACAATATTTTAAGTGTTGCGTTCTATTTTGAAGAAGAGAGTGAGACAGAGTTCATAGAAGTAGTGCAAGATTTTGTCCAAAAAAGTCAAAAATATGAGACTTTAGTCATACAAAAACGCTACATAAAAGGTGCGCCGAGTGAAGTGCTTGTTGGTAGTGTGCCTGAGGATTTGACAATTCTTGAAAATGGTATGCATCTCAAGCTCAATCTCCTCTCCAACAAAAACAACTACTACTTTCCCGACATGAAAAACGGACGACAATTTGTGCGTGAGCATGCCAAAGGAAAGCACGTACTCAATCTCTTCTCTTATACCTGTGCATTCTCTGTCGCTGCCAAATATGCAGAAGCAAAAAGTGTCGTCAATATCGACATGAGCAAAGGCGCACTCAAAGTCGGCATGGCAAATCATTCACTTAATAAGCTTGACCCAGGAGGAGTGAGTTTTCTACCCTACAATATTTTAAAATCTTTCTCAAGCATTAAGAAAAAAGGGCCCTATGACCTCATCATCATCGATCCTCCAAGCTTTCAAAGAGGCAGTTTTGAAGCGACGAAAGATTATGAAAAAATCATAAAAAAACTGCCGCAGATCGCAAGTGATGAGTGCATCCTTTTAGCTTGTCTTAATTCTCCCGAATTAGAAAGTAATTTTCTTATTGAGATGATTACGCAATGGGCACCAAGTTTTGTCTATGAAAAACGGCTTGAAAATCTGCAAGAGTTTACCAGTCTTGATGAGGAAAAAAGTCTTAAAAATCTTATTTTCAGAAGAGCTTTATAGCTCTTTCATTTCTTAAATAACACATTTATATCACATTTTTTGATAATAAAATTAATTAAATAAAAATAATAAAATTAATAATTTTTATTTATAGATAATTTATTTGTATTATTCTACTATTCTATCATGAAAACTCAAATTAAACAGTTTTTCAAATCCGTTTATTATTTATATTATGATGGTTTTGCAAATATGAAAGTCGGGAAAAAACTTTGGCTCCTCATTGCTATAAAACTATTTGTCATGTTTGTCATTATTAAATGGCTTTTTTTTCCAGATGTATTGCAAGAGAAGTTTCAAACAGATGCACAACGCAGCCAATACATCTTAAACACACTTACAAAGGAGAATTAATCTATGGAACACTCAGACCTGCTTGTTGATTGGTCCCGTGCACAATTCGCACTTACAGCTCTCTATCACTGGATTTTCGTACCACTTACTCTAGGCCTTACTTTTTTAGTCGCTATTATGGAGACAATGTACGTGAAAACTGGAGATGAGAAATGGAAAACAATTACAAAGTACTGGATGGGGCTTTTAGCAATTAACTTTGCGATAGGTCTTGCTACCGGAATTATTATGGAATTTGAATTTGGTACCAACTGGTCAAATTACTCATGGATAGTTGGAGACATCTTTGGAGCACCACTGGCTATTGAAGGGCTTATGGCGTTTTTTATGGAATCCACTTTCTTTGCCGTGATGTTTTTTGGATGGGATAAGGTAAGTAAAAAGATGCACTTGACATCTACATGGCTTGTTGCCATCGGTTCAAACCTATCAGCTTTATGGATATTAATCGCAAATGGCTGGATGCAGCATCCTGTCGGTATGGAATTTAATCCAGATACGGCACGTAATGAAATGCATAATTTTTTAGAGGTCATTTTTAATCCAAATGCAGTAAGTAAATTTTTACATACTGTGAGCAGTGGCTATGTTCTTGCATCTTTATTTGTAATTGGAATCAGCGCATGGTATATGCTAAAAAAAAGAGATATGCAGTTTGCAAGAAGAAGCATCAT
Organism: Sulfurimonas sp.; assembly: GCA_027019325.1. Lineage (GTDB taxonomy): Bacteria > Campylobacterota > Campylobacteria > Campylobacterales > Sulfurimonadaceae > Sulfurimonas. Next base: position 18,481 of record JALUWT010000212.1, on the reverse strand, counting down.
CGTTGCTTCAAGTTTTGGACTTATTGCTTCTATGTATCTCATCACAACGGGTGATCAATCAGCTTATCAAGTAGCACGAACGCAACCCATGAAGTTGGCAGCCATGGAAGGTTTATATGATGGAGAAAAAAGAGCTGGAATTGTCGCTTTTGGAATTCTTAACGATGCAAAAAAAATAGGGGATGATATTGATCCTTTTATATTTCGTTTTGAAATTCCCGGAGCTCTTTCATTTTTAGGCTATCATAGTATAAATGCTTTTGTTCCAGGTATAGATGATCTTTTTTATGGAAATAAAAAGCATAATATAATCTCTATCAGCGATAAAATAAGAGAAGGTAAAATTGCAGTTAAAGCACTCCGTGATTATAAAGATTATAAAAAAGAGAATGATATGCCTCGTGCAGCAGCGGCACTAAAAACTTTTAGAGAAAATCAAAAATATATGGGTTATGGTTACTTAAAAGATCCAAAAGAGGCTGTTCCTAGTGTTGCCCTCTCTTTTTATAGTTTTCACACAATGGTGGGACTTGGTACATGGTTCTTTGTGCTCTTTATCATTACCCTTTACTACTCTATGATTAATGAGATGCATAACAAAAAATGGCTCCAATATTTAGCCCTTTTTACAATACCTTTAGGGTATGTAGCACAAGAAGCAGGCTGGATAACGGCTGAAGCAGGACGTCAACCTTGGGCAATTCAAGACATGCTTCCTGTCGGCATGGCAGCTTCAAACGTAGCAACAACAAGTGTTATGATTACCTTTTGGCTTTTTGCAGTTCTCTTTACCGGACTCCTTATTGCAGAAGTAAAAATCATGTTAAAACAGATAAAAATTGGGCCGGAGGGACATTAAATGTTTGATTTACTAACTTTACAACAATACTGGTGGTTTCTCATCAGTCTTTTAGGTACACTATTTGTCTTTATGACTTTTGTACAAGGCGGACAGACATTGCTTTACACTTTAGCAAAAACTGAAGATGAAAGAGATGTTCTCATCAACTCTCTTGGGCGAAAATGGGAACTCACTTTTACAATGCTCGTAATGTTCGGCGGTGCGCTTTTTGCTTCAATGCCGCTTTTTTACGCTGTAAGTTTCGGCGGTGCCTATTATGTTTGGATGGCAATTCTATTTTGTTTTATTATTCAAGCAGTAGCTTATGAGTACAGAAAAAAACCTGACAATCTTTATGGTGAGCGTTTTTATGAAGTGCTTTTGTATATAAATGGTTCACTAGGTATATTTTTAATCGGGGTAGCAGTTGCAACACTTTTCACAGGTGGTAATTTTATCGTAAATGACAGCAATCTCTCACACTGGACAATGCAAAGTTATGGACTTGAAGCACTTTTAAACCCTTTCAATGTTGCATTTGGGCTTATGCTTGTTTTTCTTTCACGATTTCAGGGTGCTTTGTATTTTTTAAACAATGTAGATGTCCCAGCCATTACAGCAAGAATCAAAAAAGTTGTACTGACAAACTTTATTATGTTTTTAGTACTTTTTCTTTATGTGCTAGCTGAAATTTTATTTATGGACGGTTTACGATATGATGCCAACACATTTGTTGTCAGTGTTGAAAATATGAAATTTTTACATAGTTTGATGGATATGCCGGTTTTAATAGGTTTACTGCTTATCGGTGTTCTTTCTTTGTTATATGGAGTATTTATTGCCGTAAGAAAAAATTCACAAAAAGCTATCTGGTTTAGCGGATTTGGCGTTATTGCAACTGTAATGGTCTTGTTTCTAATTTTAGGGCTTGATTACTCTGCTTTTTATCCGTCATTAGCTGATATGCAAAGTTCACTCACCATACAAAACAGTTCAGGGAGCAGATATACACTTGAGATAATGAGCGTGGTCTCTTTACTTGTTCCTGTTGTTCTTACTTATATCATATTTGTATGGCGTTCAATGGATAAATCACAAATCACAATTGATGAAGTCAAATCAGACTCACATCATTACTAGGAGTAAAAAACTATGGAATATTTAACACAATCAATCTGGTACCTTACCTGGCCTGTACTTATATATCTGTCATACAAATTTGTAGTGCTGAATCTGCATCACTACAAAAAAATGGAAAGGCTCGAAGAGCTTGAAGCACTTCATGCAGAAGGTAAACTGGGAAAATAATCTCCCAGTTTATTCGCAATAATCAGCCAAGAGCCCTTCTTTAATAGCTTTGTATGTCTCCTCACCTTTGAGCTTTTTCGCTATTGCCAGACCAAAACAGATTGCTGTTGCCGGTCCGCGTGAGGTCATCACATTTGCATCCTCTACCACCATTGCTTTATCACCTTCATAGCCATCTTCTCGTATCTCTTTTTCAACAGAAGGGTAACAGGTGTAGTGCTCTTTTAAAACACCGGCTTTGTTCAGAGCATACGGTGCAGCACAGATTGCAGCAATATTTTTGCCTTTTGCATCCATCTCACGCAAGAGATTTTGTACATTTTCATCCTCTGCCAATGCATACGTTCCATCCCAGCCACCAGGAAGAATTATCATATCTATTGCATCGGCACTTACATCTTTAACCTTTACATCTGTTTGAATCATTATGCCGTGTGCACCTTGAGCAAGCAGTTCATCATTTAGTGAAGCGATGAGCACTTCAACCTCCGCACGGCGGAGAACATCGATGATACTTACAGCCTCTATCTCTTCAAACCCCTTTGCAAGCGGTACTAAAACTTTACTCATATCAGTTCCTTTATTATGAATTATAGTAAGTATTGTAACACTTCAATTTTAACCTACATTTAAAAGACAATTCGGTATGATTTAACGCAAATAGGGAATTCTTATGAAACAAATATTATTTATTGCACTTTTTTTTACTTTACTCTTTACGTCATGTTCACAAGAAAATAAAAAAGAGTTGCATATCTCAACAAATTCCTGGATAGGGTATGCTCCTCTTTTTTATGCAAAAGAGAAAGGTTACCTTGACAAACTCAATATCGAGCTCATTACCAATATCTCTTTAGCAGAAGCAGCTAATATCTATGATATCGGCAAAGCTGAGATAGTAACGACAACACAGCATGAGTACTACTCCCTTAAAAATTCCGGTCATGACATCATTCCTGTAATTCTTCTTGACCGTTCAAACGGTGGGGATATGGTTTTATCTAACAAAAATATTAACACGCTCATACATGCAAAAAAAATATATGCCTACCTTGAAATTGACTCCATTAATGCTGAAATTTTACAAGATTTTTTAAAACGCTACAATATAAGTGAAAAAAAAATGGTTTTCATCAACAAAGACCAATCTCAAATAGAGAGTCTGCAGCCTCAAGATGACAAAAATATGCTTGTCGTCACCTATGTACCTTACAATATTAAGCTAAAAAAAAGTGGCTTCAAAGAGCTCGCTTCGACAAAAAAAATGAGTACAATTATGGTAATTGATGCACTCTGTACAAATGAAAGCACTTTAAAAAACAATAAAGAGAGGTTGCATCAGCTAAAAGCCGTTATTGACAGATCAATACAAGAGCTGCAAGCTGATAAAAGAGCCTCTTATAATTTAGTAAAAAGATATCTTGAGAATATGAGTTATGGTGACTATATTGACTCACTGGAACTTATAAAATGGATTAACAAACCATCACAAAAGCTTCTCAAGCGTATAGAACCGATGGGATACGAGGCAAAGCAACTCATACAATGAAAAATATATCTATAAAACTCTTCACAATCATAGTTATGTTAATGCTTTTAACAAGCGGTGGATATCTCTTTTATAAATTCTATGCCGACTCTAAAAATGTGACAGAATCTCTACTTGAAGAGAATATACAGGTAAACCTTCTCAATATGAAATATTTTTTAGATAAGAACCTAAAAGAGAATAATATTGATCAACTTGTAGCATATTTGGATAATAGAGTGCATTCAAATAGTATTATTGATGATATTCATATTTTAGATAATAATAAAAAACTTCTCTATGCCACAGATAGAGATGATTATGCACTCCATAAAGGGATTCAATGTCTTCCCATATCCAAAATTATCAATTCAGATATTTTTCAACAGGAGTGCTACAGCTTTTCTGTAAAACTTTTTGATGATTTGACACCCTATTATTACCAAACGAATATCTATCTTAACAGAGCATATCTTGACTCTCTTCTCAAAGATAAAATCATAAAATATCTGACACTCTTTATTGTGAATTTCTTCATTTTAATGGTTATTTTGTGGATAACCATCAACAAGCTAATCGTGAACCCACTTGAACAGTTACGACAGTTTGCATACTACTCTACAAAAGTTCCCAAGCAGTTTCTTATTCAAGAACTCGAGAGTATCCGCTACTCATTAGATTTAACATTCAAACGTCTCAAAGAGGAGCAAAAAGAGCTCTTTAACCTTTCAACAAAAGACCCCCTTAGTGGTCTTTATAATCGACTGAGTCTTGTTGAAAAGATAAACTGGCTTATCTCTAAAAGTAAACGTTCTGACGCACAGTTTGCCCTGCTTTTTTTAGATTTGGACAACTTTAAAAACATCAATGACTCACGCGGGCATGAGTTTGGAGACAAAGTGCTGCAGCATGTTTCTCAAGTCCTCATCTCCTCAGTCAGAGACAATGACATCGTCTCAAGACTAGGTGGTGATGAATTCGTCATCGTTCTACCAGATATAGAAGACAATGATGCTATTTTAGAAGTTATTCACAGAATCAGAGAGGCACTCAATATTCCTGTTGTATTTGACAATTACAAATACCATGTAACATGTAGTATAGGTATTACTATTTATCCAAAAGATGGTAGAGATGTTACAGAACTCTTAAAAAATTCAGATATCGCAATGTACAAATCAAAAGATCTAGGAAAGAATAACTTCCACTTTTTTACAGAGCGTCTTAATGATGAAATTCAGGAGAAGATAAAAATCCAAAGAGTTATGGTCTCTGCGCTTGAAGAGGGAAATTTCAAACTTTTCTATCAACCAAAAGTAGATATTGTTTCAAACAAAATTGTAGGATGTGAAGGGCTTATCCGCCTTATTGACCCGATTGTGGGGCTTATTCCGCCAGACAGGTTCATTCACATCGCAGAAGAGAACAACTTTATCATCCCTCTTGGAGAGTGGATTATAGAAGAGGGAGCAAGACAACTCAAAACATGGGAAAGCACACCGCTCAAAGATTTGAAGCTCTCTATAAATGTTTCAGGCGTGCAGTTTAAAGACAGTAATCTTTTAAGCACTCTTGAAAATGCCATCAGCACCATCGATAAAAACAAATTTGAAATTGAACTGACAGAGTCTGTTCTTATGACTGATTTTGATGAAAAACTTGAGATAATTGATAAATTTAAAGCACTCGGTCTACGCCTCTCTCTTGATGATTTTGGTACGGGTTATTCTTCTTTGTCTTACTTAAAAAAGATTCCGTTTGATACACTCAAAATTGACAAAAGTTTCATTGATGATTTGGAAAATACAAAAGATCAATCATTTGTCAATATGATTGTAACTATTGCAGATGAACTAAACCTTGAAGTGGTTGCAGAGGGTGTTGAGAACAAAAAACAACTTAAGTATCTTAAAAGTATGAAGTGTGAACAGTATCAAGGATACCTCTGCTCCAGACCACTCCCTGCTAATGAGTTTGAATCACTTTTTCTCGAGAGAGAGTGTCCTTAATCAATCATAATCTTTCTATTACTTAAATTTGAGTATAATCACTTTAATTTTTTACAAGTGAATGTATGATGATAAACTATGAATCCATAAAACCTCTTTTATTTAAACTGCAGCCTGAAAATGCGCACCATGTTGCAGAGTGTGTACTGCGACTGCCAAACATCTGCCAGATTCCTTTTAACTCCTTTGTAGAGTCTCATTTCGTCACAGATGCAAGCCTCACGCAAGAGCTTTTTGGACGTACTTTTTACAATCCTATAGGTCTTGGAGCAGGATTTGACAAAAATGCAACGATGATACGCGGTATACAGATATTAGGCTTTGGTTTTACAGAAATAGGAACAGTCACCCCAAAACCACAAGCAGGAAATCCAAAACCGCGCATGTTCCGCCATGTTGAAGAGCAGAGCATCCAAAATGCGATGGGATTTAACAATGACGGCGCTTATAAAGTCGTAAAAAGATTAAAAAAACGTTTTCCTTTTACAACACCTGTCGGCATTAACATCGGAAAAAACAAAGTAACTCCAGAACAAGAAGCCATCAATGACTACACACATCTCATAAAAGCCTTTAACGGATTGGGTGATTACTTTGTCATCAACATCTCTTCACCCAACACACCGGGATTGCGAGACCTTCAAAACGAAGAGTTCATCACCAAACTCTTTACAGAGGCAAAAGCATTGACAGATATGCCAATTTTACTCAAAATAGCTCCGGACATGTCTCCTGAAGATGCAGTTTCACTGACAAAGCTCGCAGTAGAAAAAGGCGCTGACGGAATCATCGCAACAAACACGACAATTGATTACTCTTTAGTAAAGCATCCAAAAGATATCGGCGGCATCAGCGGTGCGGTCTTAAAAGAGAAAAGTTTCGAAATATTTGAAGCCATTGCAAAAGCGCTTTATGGTAAAACAACACTTATCTCTGTCGGTGGTATTGACTCCGCAGAAGAAGCATACAAACGCATCAAAGCAGGTGCATCCCTTGTACAAATTCTCAGCGGCATTGTCTTTCATGGTCCCGATATGATTATGAACATCAACAACAAACTTATAGAGCTTTTACGTGCTGATGGCTATGCAAGCATCACAGAAGCTATTGGAGCAGATAGAAAATAATGAAGATAATCACAACTTTACTTTTGAGTGCATCTTTGACATTTGCATCGTCATTTATCGACTACAAAGCACTCAATACAAACAAAACAAAAACAAAAAAGAGCGAGATACATAAAATGCCTTCACCACTACCACAGTATGAGACAAAAACACTAAAAAACGGACTACAAATCGTAGTCATTCCCCTGCACAATGAGACAGATGTCGTCTCTACAGACATCTTCTACAAAGTCGGAAGCCGCAATGAGGTGATGGGAAAAACGGGCATCGCCCATATGCTTGAACATATGAACTTTAAAAGTAGCAAACACCTCAAAGCCGGAGAGTTTGACAAAGAGGTAAAAAGTATCGGCGGCGTAGACAATGCATCAACAAGCTTTGACTATACACACTACTTCATCAAGTCTTCATCAGATAATTTTAAAAAATCGGTTGATTTGTTTGCAGAACTGATGCAAAACCTCAGTCTCAAAGACAAAGAGTTCCAACCCGAACGTAATGTTGTCATGGAAGAGAGACGCTGGAGAACAGACAACTCTCCGATGGGATATCTCTACTTCAGACTCTTTAACAACGCCTACATCTACCATCCATATCACTGGACACCAATCGGTTTTGTCAATGATATAAAGACATGGACTATTGATGATATTCGAAGCTTCCATAAGACCTATTATCAGCCACAAAATGCAATTTTAATGGTTACAGGTGACATTGAGCCAAAGAGAGTTTTTCAAGAGGCTGAAGCGGCTTTTGGAAAAATAAAAAATGATGGAAAAATTCCAAAAGTAAAATTTGTAGAGCCAAAACAGGATGGTCCAAAACACCTTGTGATTCATAAAGAGAGTGAAGTTGAGATAATTGCCATTGCATTTCACATTCCAAACTTTAAGAACAAAGATCAGGTGACTCTCAGTGTTATCTCTGAAATTCTTTATTCTGGGAAAAGTTCCCGTCTTTACAAAGATTTAATCGATAAAAAACGCCTGGTAAACTCTGTCTATGCTTACAATATGGAAAATACCGATCCAGGGCTTTTCATCTTCATGGCGACATGTAATCCGGGAGTAAAAGCCGAGCAGGTAGAAAAAGAGCTTGTTAAACAGATAGAGCGCATGAAAAATGAACCTGTCACAAAAGAAGAGCTTGAGAAAGTGAAGATAAACACAAAATCAGATTTTATCTACTCCCTTGAGAGCTCAAGCTCTGTAGCAAACCTTTATGGAAGCTACCTTGTCCGCGGCGACATGAAACCGCTTGAACAGTATGAAGAGAATGTCAATAAAATAACAGCAAAAAAAGTGCAAAAAGCTGCACAAAAATATTTTGATTTCAATGCATCCACTACGGTTATTTTAAAAAAATAAACTATATCTCAAACTCAGGGCGACCCAAGTAGTAGCCCTGAATGCAATAAACGCCAAGCTCTATGACAGCTTCATACTCCTCGTTAATAAATTTCAATATTTTCTACTTATAATATTTCTCACGCAATCAAATAAGATTTTTAAAACTTTTTAGCTATAATTCGGCTATCAATTTAAAGGGTAAAGTTTAATGAATTTAGTTACAGGTTCTTCAACCGCACTGATCACACCATTTAAAAATGGAAAACTTGATGAGCAAAAGTATGCAGATCTTATCAAGCGCCAAATAAACAATGGCATGGATGCAATCTGTCCTGTAGGAACAACAGGAGAGAGTGCTACACTCACACACGATGAACATAAACACTGCATAGAAATAGCAGTAGAAGTTTGTAAAGGCACAGATACAAAAGTGCTTGCCGGCGCAGGAAGCAATGCAACACATGAAGCGATTGAAATTGCAAAACATGCACAGAGTTGTGGTGTTGATGCTATCTTTTCTGTTTCACCTTACTATAACAAACCTTCCCAAGAGGGTCTCTACCAACACTATAAGGCCATAGCTGAAGCTGTAAGTGAGCTTCCATTTATGCTTTACAATGTTCCGGGTCGTACAGGTGTGGACATCTCTGCAGACACTACCATTCGTCTTTTTGATGATGTCAAAAACATCTATGGTGTTAAAGAGGCGACAGGAAGCTTAGAGCGTACTGTTGAACTACTCTCACGCAGACCTGAACTGAAAGTATTTTCAGGTGATGATGCCATCGATTACCCGATTTTAGCAAATGGCGGCGCCGGCATCACATCTGTGACGTCAAACCTCATGCCTGATTTGAAATCACAACTCGTAAAAAAAGCGCTCAGTGGTGATTTTATGGGTGCAAAAGCGATTAATGACAAACTTTACCCTTTAAACAAAGTTATGTTCTGTGAAGCCAATCCTATTCCGGTAAAAGCTGCAATGTACATCGCAGGTCTGCTTGATTCTTTGGAGTACAGACTTCCACTAGTAGCACCAAGTAAGCAAAATATGAAAAAAATAGAAGAAGTAATGAAAAATTACGACATTAAAGGATTATAATATGGCAGATTTCAAAGGAAAAACTCTTTTTATCAGTGGAGGAACACGCGGAATCGGAAAAGCAATTGTTTATGCTTTTGCAGAAGCTGGAGCTGATGTAGCTTTTACATATGCTTCAAGTGCAGATATTGCAAATGAAATCGTCGCTGATGTTGAGAGCAAATACGGTGTGAAATCTCGCGCATATAAACTCAATATCTTAGAGCCAAACACATATAAAGATGTCTACAAAGAGTTTGATGAAGATTTTGACAGACTTGACTTTTTCATCTCAAATGCAATCATTTCAGGACGTGCTGTCGTTGGTGGTTTTGGTCCGTTCATGCGTCTCAAACCTCGTGGACTTGATAACATCTGGACAGCTACTGTTGATGCTTTTGTTGTAGGAACACAGGAAGCTGCAAAAAGAATGGAAAAAGTTGGCGGAGGATGTATCATCTCTATGAGTTCAACTGGAAACCTCGTATATACTCCAAATTACGCAGGACATGGTGCGAACAAAGCAGCAGTTGAAGCGATGGTAAAATATGCAGCAGCAGAACTTGGTGATAAAAATATTCGAGTAAACGCAGTAAGTGGCGGACCGATTGATACTGATGCTCTTAAAGCATTTCCAAATTATGAAGAGGTAAAAAAAGAAGTTGTTAAACGCTCTCCACTCTCACGTATGGGTGAGGCCAAAGATTTAACAGGTGCATGTAAATTTTTATGCCACAATGATTCCTCTTGGCTCACTGGCCAGACTATCGTCATTGACGGCGGAACTACGTTTCAGTAGTCATCTTCATCACAAGCTTAATGCTTGTGAGTCATTTTGTAAACTCTCTCTTGACACGTAAGCTTTTTATCTAACTTTTGTGCTTCTTGCTTTGTGATTGCGTGATGCACAAGAGCATCATGAACAGACGATTTTGTAAGATAAGCATGTTTCATTATCTACTCCTTATTTATATTTTGATTATAAAATAGTAACGTTCATAAGATAACAAAAAGATAATAATAAGTATAAATTATTTAATACTGGATTTATGTACTTTTTAAGGAAAATTGAAGTATAATTCCATCAAATAATTCAGGACTGCTTCTCGGCATAAATAACAGCCCTCCATTAGAAATTTTTCTGGAGTTGTTACAAACATGTTCCTTTTTGATACACTTTCTTTAGTTTTTGTTGCTCTCATTGGACTTGGAGCAATTCCAAATCTTTTTTACTCAAGCGGATATCTGCCGCATATTGAAAGAAAAACACACTATCAACTCCACTATTTTACTTTTATAATTTCTATGATAGGGGTTGTTATAAGTGCTAATGCTTTAGTGTTTCTCTTCTTTTGGGAAATTATGAGTCTGAGCTCTTGGCAGTTGATTTTAACAGAAGCAAAAGAGAAAAGCACCATAGAGGCAGCACGTTTTTATTTTCTTATGACACATTTTGGATTTGTCTTTTTACTCCTCTTTTTTCTCATTGTCACAAATGGAGATTTAGAAATGAGTTTCGCACAGATGAAAACGGTTGCCTCTACTTTTGCCTACCCGACCATGCTCTTTTTCTTCTTAATTTTAGGATTTTTGAGCAAAGCAGGAGCCGTTCCTGTACATGTATGGCTTCCCTACGCTCATCCTGCAGCACCAAGCCCGGTTTCGGCTCTTATGAGCGGCGTGATGCTCAAAGTCGCCCTTTATGGAATGTTTCGTTTTTTATTTGATGTCCTCTACCCTTGGCCGCTACAGTGGGGAACATTCATCTTAATCATCGGTTCTGTTACTGCCCTCGTGGGGATTTTATATGCCTTGGCAGAACGCGACATCAAAGCCCTTTTGGCAAACTCTTCCATTGAAAACATCGGCATCATTTTGATTGCCTTTGGAATGGGAATGATTTTTGACACTTTAGGGCTTGCCGTGTTAAGTACCTTCTCTTTCATAGCTGCCATTTTTCATATTTTTAACCATATGGGTTTTAAATCCCTTCTTTTTATGGGTGCAGGTTCCATTCTCCACCAGACACACACAAAAGATTTGGAAAAATTCGGTGGACTGATTAAGTCGATGCCTGTGACCGCATTTACCTTTTTATTTGCCGCTATGAGCATCACGGCACTGCCCCCTACCAACGGTTTTCTAAGTGAGTGGATGATATTTCAGTCCATACTCAGCTCAAGCACTATCGCCAATGCAATGACACTCAAACTCGCTCTGCCTTTTGCCCTCTTTGCACTTGCCATGACAGGTGGTTTGGCGATTGCCACTTTCATTAAAGCCTATGGCATCACCTTTTTAGGGCTGCACAGAAGTACGAATGCAAAGCATGCCAAAGAGGTAAACTTTTTAATGAAAAGTGGGATGATTTTGATGGCACTTTTTATAGCCTCTTTAATGCTCTTTGCCCCGCAATATCTGCATTTTTTTGACAAACTCATGGTAAGTCTGGGGAAAACTTCCGTTTATGCACAAATGTTTCCACAGGGCACTTTAGAGATGCACTCGCTTGGTGTCAATGGAGGCGTTGTCTCCCCTCTTATTCTCTTTGGAGCACTGGTATCTGTAACATCCCTTCTGCTCTTTGCATATAGAGCTTTTGGTGTGAAGACAAGAGTGCATCGTGCCTGGGCATGCGGCTACAAAACTTCTGCAAAGACACAGTACACCGCTACCGGTTTTTCTGGGGTAATGCGAAGATTTTTCAACTGGCTCTATAAACCACAGGAACACATAAGCAAACAAAATCTTGCCGGACATGAGACAAAATTTTCCGAGGCAAGTTATGAAGTTCGTATCAAACCACTTTTTGAAGTTTTCATCTATGAGAACATTAAAAAGTGGATAAATATCACAAGCTACTGGGTCTACCGTCTAGCACATTTTGAACAGACCCGCTACCCTGCGATGATCTTTAATCTTATGCTCTTTATTCTCTATAGCTACAGAATCTTCACCAATGAGATTGACTGGCAAAGCATAATGATAGAGATTGCACTGATGTTAATGTCTCTAAAAATTTTAGTTATAGGAGAGAAAAAATAGATGTTTATTTTTGACGCACTTTCTTTAGTTTTTGTCGCGCTCATCTTACTTGGAGCTATTCCAAATCTTTTTTATTCAACTGGGTATCTGCCGCATATTGATCGAAAAGCACACTATCAACTGCACTATTTTGCTTTTATTTTTTCTATGCTTGGTGTTGTTGTAAGTGCAAATGCTCTAGTATTTCTCTTCTTTTGGGAGTTGATGAGTCTTACTTCATGGCAGTTGATTCTCACAGAGGTAAAAGATAAAGCGACCATAAAAGCAGCACGCTTTTACTTTATTATGACGCACTTTGGCTTTCTGTTTTTACTGCTCTTTTTTCTTATAGTCACCGATGGAAATCTTGAGATTGGCTTTGCAAGTATGAAGCTTATTGCCTCAGATTTTGCCTATCCGACCCTGCTCTTTTTCTTTTTAATACTGGGCTTTTTGAGTAAGGCAGGAGCTGTACCATTGCATGTCTGGCTACCATATGCTCACCCACAGGCTCCAAGCCCGGTCTCAGCCCTTATGAGCGGCGTGATGCTCAAAGTCGCTATTTATGGAATGTTTCGCTTTTTGTTTGATGTACTCTACCCCTGGCCGCTTGAGTGGGGCATCGTCATCCTCACGCTTGGTGCCCTCTCCTCACTTATAGGCGTTTTATATGCACTGAGTGAGCATGACATCAAGGCACTTTTGGCCAACCACTCCATTGAGAATATCGGAATTATTCTCATCGGTTTTGGAATGGGGATGATATTTGACACTTTGGGGCTACGTATGCTGAGTACTTTTGCTTTTATAGCAGCACTTTTTCACACTTTCAACCACATGAGTTTTAAATCTCTGCTCTTTATGGGAGCTGGTGCGGTGCTGCATCAAACCCATACAAAAAACATGGAAAAGTACGGTGGACTCATCAAAGCAATGCCCGTTACTGCTCTTACTTTTTTAATCGCTGCCATATCCATCTCGGCACTGCCTCCAAGTAACGGTTTTTTAAGTGAATGGATGATATTTCAATCAATGCTCAGCTCATCACATATTGACAACATCTCTCTAAAACTCGCCATTCCTTTTGCCATTTTTGCCCTTGCCATGACAGGCGGTTTGGCGATTGCCTGTTTTGTCAAAGCCTATGGCATCACTTTTTTAGGTCTGCACAGAAGCACCAATGCCAAGCATGCCCATGAAGTGAACTTTCTCATGAAAAGCGGTATGGTTTTGATGACTCTGGTTGTCCTCTCTCTTATGCTTTTTACACCTTACTATATGAAGTGGTTTGACAAAGTTTTCATCGGACTGGGGCACGCTTCTGTTTATGCAAAAATCTTTCCTGATGGCATTTGGAATATGCACTCTTTAGGCATTAACGGAGGAATAGTCTCGCCACTCATCCTCCTCTTTTCACTTCTGGGTGTTACCCTTCTGATGCTTCTTGCCTACAAAGTTTTTGGTGTCAAAACACGCATCCACAACGCTTGGGCCTGCGGTTATAAAACATCACAAAAAACACAGTACTCTGCGACCGGATTTGCTGGACCGATACGAAGATTTTTCAATTGGTTATATAAACCTGATGAGCACTTTGAAAAACAGACAATTGCAGGACATGAGACAAAATTTGATGCTTCACATTATGAAGTACATGTCAAGCCACTTTTTGAAAAAGTCTTTTACATAAGCATTGCAAAAGCAGTGAACTATGTGAGTTATTGGGTATACCGTCTGGCACATTTCGAACAGACACGCTATGCGGCTATGATATTTAACATTATGCTTGTCGTGCTCTTTAGTTACAGAATCTTTGCACATGATTTTTCATGGGCAACTTTTGTTTTGGAATTTTTCGTCATGATGATTTCTGTTAAAATTTTAATTATTGGAGATAAAAAATGATTCTATATATTGTAAGTATTCTTTTATTGGTTCTTCTGGCTCCACTTCTACTCTCTTACATCAAAGCGACAAAGATGGTACTGCTTTTTAAACGACCGATATCTATCTTTCAAGGTTACAGAAACTTTTCAAAACTACTGCACAAAGAGACAATCATCTCTGAAGAGACAAGTGCCATTACGACTTATGCACCTTTTTTGGTTCTCTCTCCGCTGATTATCGTTATGTTCTTTCTCCCGCCTGTGGTAGATGGAAGCTACTATGTGAGTTTTGTAGATGCTTTTACTATTACAGGACTCATTTCACTCTCTACCTTTTTTCTCATGCTTTTAGGGCTTGACAGCGCAAGTGCTTTTGGCGGTATGGGAAGCTCACGTGAGGCTTTCATATCTGCTTTGGTGGAACCGGCTATGGTTTTAACTATCTTTTCAGTCTCCTTAATGGCAGGCAATCTTGGTGTCGGTCAGGCAGGTGTCAATCTTGCCCAGCATTTTCCAAAAGAGCATATGGCAAGTTTTCTTTTTGCCGGTATCAGCTTTTTTATACTGCTGATTGCTGAAAATGGGCGCATTCCCGTTGATAATCCTGAAACACACTTGGAACTCACTATGGTGCATGAAGCGATGATCCTTGATCTGACCGGTGTCTATCTGGCTATTATCGAGACAGCGGCATCTATTAAGTTTATCATCTTTGCCTCTCTGTTTGCCTCTCTTTTTATGCCCTTTGGTTTAGAGTTTGCAGCACCAATTGCATTTTTGATTTTTATTGCAAAACTCTTTTTTATTGCAACTCTGGTTGCTTTATTGGAGGTAAATACAGCAAAACTGCGTCTTTTTAAAATACCAAATCTTTTAGGTCTGGCAATAGTATTTGCTTTCTTATCTTTAATCACATTTTATGTTTTAGGAGCCTAACAGATGGTTGATTTTCTTATTGGACTTTTTTTAGCCTCGCTTATTGTCGCTCTCTTTACCACAAGGCTATACAGACTGCTCTTATGGTACTCGCTCAACTCTTTGATGCTGGGTATGCTTGCACTCATCATTGGACGAAATCTGGATGATGATGCCATGATCATAACCGGTATCATCACAATTGTAGTAAAGGCCATAGGTATTCCCTATATTCTTAAAAATTTAAGCCAGAAGTTTCATTTTGTACGTCAGATAACACCGGAGATAAAAGTACAGTATGCTATTATGCTTGTTCCGGCTATTTTAGTCTTTACTTTTTATCTCTCAGAGCCTATTACACATATGATAAACACCAATGCCAACTATGTTGCCATCAGTATTTCTTCGCTTTTTCTCTCCCTTTTGCTGATGATGGAACACAAAAATGTTGCACCAAAAATCGTCGGTTTTTTAAGTATGGAAAATGCACTCTTTTTACTCGGCATCACCGCTACAAACGGTATGCCGATGCTTGTTGAGCTTGGTATCTTTTTTGACCTGTTGATGGCCATTGTCGTTATCAATCTACTGTTTCACAAAGAGGAGCTCAAAGTATGAATCTCGCACTTTTACTACTCCCTGCTCTCATCATGTTTGGTGTCAGCTTTTTCAAAAACGACAAAGCGAAGTATCTGCTTGCTTTTACCTCCTTTGTAATTTTACTGCCGATAATTGAGCTGTTTTTACTCCCAAAACCCTACAATATTTTAGGCTCGTACCTTGTAGCAGACAAACTCGACACCTATGTTCTTTTAGTCTCTTCCATTGTTGGCATCGGAGTAACTTTGGCACTTTTAACACTGGACAAACATGTTAAAGTTTCTCCAAAAGCTTATAGAAAATTTTACAGATTTTTTGCTATTTTTTGGATTGGGCTTATCTTCTCCATACTCTCAAATCACATGGGAATCTACTGGATAGGACTGGAACTCGCAACCCTTTCTACTGTCTATATGATTAAAACAAACTACACCCCTGCTGCACACAAAGAGGCATGGAACTATATGATAGTCGGCGCTATCGCCATCTCACTCATTCTTTTTGGAATTATTTTGATGTATGCAAGTGCAAAGCCTATTTTAGGCGAAAATGCGATGCAGTTTGACCTGCTTTTAAAACATGCCAAAGAGATTCCATCACCGTTTTTATTTGAGATGGGTTTTGCCATTGCAACCATAGGAATGTTTGTGAAGATGGGGTTCTTCCCTATGAACCTCTGGCTTGCAAATATTGAGCGTGCCTCATTTTATCCTGTAGCAGCACTTTTTAGTGGTATCTTGGAGTCAGCTGTCATCGTAGGCTTTTTTAGATTTTCAAAAATTGCAATGGAAGTCAATTATAATCACCTTTTTATCTTTATTTTTGTCTATACGCTGCTCACTATCTTCATCGTTGCATTTTTAATCTTTCGTGCCAAAGATTTTATGCGCCTTTTTTCACTCTCAGGAGTGGAGCATATGGCACTCATCGTCATCTTTTGGGTAAGTGGTGCACCTTTTGCGGCACTGCTTCACTTTGGAGCGCATGCCTTTTTAAAACCGGCACTTTTTCTCTCAACAGGTGTGCTGGAGTCCAATGGAAAGTACAAAATTGCAGGCGCACTCAGAGGATATAAAGGGGCAAAAGGAACACTCTTTTGGTTTTTGGTATCGCTCTTTTTGCTTGCCATCATCTCATTGCCGCCGAGTCCAATGTTCTTTAGTGAACTGTATGGTTTTGGAGCAATGATAAGTACCGCAAAACAGGGGAACCATATGCTCGCCATGATTGGAGCGATTCTCTTCTTGCTTGCCCTGCTCTCCATCATCTTTTACCGCTTTGTAGCGATTTACCAGTCCATGAAGTATGAGGGCAAAGAGGAAGAAAAAACTGTCTACTCAAGTGAGCTTTTTGCTCTTGTCATATTTGCAATATCTTTGATGGCTCTCCTGTTGCCCTCATCCATTGCATATCTAAAATCGATTGCGTGAGGAGGGTAAAATGAGACTTATAGCACGCTATGTAAAAGAGTTGGATGAGAACTTTGAAATCATTACAGTCTATGAAGATGAGACACAAAGAGAGCTTGTCTCCAAAGAGCATCCTGTTATCAAAACCCTGGCAAAGAAGTATCCTGCCGCTATCTGGTTTGAACGTAAAATGCATGATGACTTTGGCATAATAGTCGAAGATGCTTTTGATAAACGTCCTTTGGTGCATCAGGAGCGATTTCCTAAAAAGATTCATCCTTTGCGAAAAGATTTCCAAGCAAAAGAGCTGCAAGAGGCTCCTTATCTACCATATAAATATGAAGCTATCAACGGTGATGGCGTTTTTCAAGTGGCCGTTGGTCCTATTCACGCAGGTATCATCGAACCGGGACATTTTCAATTTTCCCAGGCCGGTGAAGAGATGCTACATCTTGAAGTGCGACATTTTTACAAAAACCGCGGTATTGAGAAGATGCTTGAAGGAAAAACCTTAGCAGAGGCTAAGCCCATTATAGAGCGCATTAGCGGTAATGAGAGCATCGCGTATCAGCTCTGTTACAGAGATATTTATCTGCAAGCCACGCAACAGGAACTTCCTTTGGCACTCCAAAAACGCCATGCACTTTTACTGGAGCTTGAGCGCGTTATTCATCATCTTACAGACTTGGGATTCATCCCTAATGATGCAGGATTTGGAGCAGCTTTGGCTTATGGATCAAAACTCGCAGAAGATGCACGACGCAAGATGAGAGAGCTGACAGGACACCGTTTTGGATTTGGAGCCATAGAGTTTACAAATCATTTCATCGACACTGCCTCCTTTTCAGAGTGGCTGCGTGAGCTTGAAACAAGCATAGAGTTCTTTGAAGATTGGATAATGGACATACCTTCACTCTGGGACAGATTTGACACGACAGGTATTCTCAGCCTAGAAAAAGCGATGAAATACAACACTGTCGGCGTGGTAGCCCGTGCATCAGGTCTTGCAGTGGACAGAAGAATAAACAATTTTTATCTGCAAAACGGTTTCATTATGGCAAGTGAAGTCAGCGGTGATGTCGGTGCACGTTTTAAAGTGCGTCTGAGTGAAGTGAAAAACTCACTCTTTATGATGCACAACCTTTTAGAAGAAGATGATACATCGCTTGAAATCGGAGATATTACAGACGGTTCATACACAAGCTTTACAGAGAGTTCTATCGGCGAGCTTTTCATGGCGATTGATATTAAAGATGGTCTTATTGAGCGCTTTTTTGTAAGAGACCCGAGCTTTATAAACTGGCAGGCTCTGCATCTTATGATGCGCAGTGACATCATCGCTGATTTTCCACTCATCAATAAAAGTTGTGATTTAAGTTATGCAGGGAATGATTTATGATTAAA
>JALUWT010000211.1 GCA_027019325.1 Sulfurimonas sp. | reverse complement strand
AGAAGTAGCTCTTGGAGCAAGAGAACTTCCAGTCTCAGAGATACCATACAGAGCGCAAACATGGGTCAATCAACACCTCATTTACACGCATGGTTACGGCATTGTTATGAATCCTGTCAATGAAATAACCCCAAACGGTATGCCAAATCTTATAGTCAAAGACATTCCACCCGTTAGTAGTGTACCTTTAAAATTGAAGCAAATGGGTATTTATTATGGTCAATCAACAAATCAATTTGTTCTGGTGAATACAAAGGCAAAAGAGTTTGATTATCCAAAAGGAGAAAAGAATGTTTACACGCATTACAAAGGAGATGGAGGAGTTGAAATATCTTCTCTTTTTAAACACCTTGTATATGCATGGAAATTTTCTGACATAAATATTCTTTTCACAACTTATTTGAGCAATAAAAGCCGTATTATGTTCTATAGAAATATCACTGAGCGTGCTGCAAAGCTAGCACCTTTTCTTGCATACGATAGACAACCATATACAGTGATTGGCAAAGATGGAAAAATTTATTGGATACAAGATGCCTATACAACAAGCAATATGTACCCATACTCAGAACCAATCTCACGCAATCCAATCAAAAGAGGCATCAACTACATTAAAAACTCTGTAAAAGTAGTGATTGATGCTTACAATGGTGATGTTTCTTTCTATATCGTTAATCCTCATGATGCACTGCTCCAAACCTATGAAAAAATCTATCCAAAACTATTTAAGCCGTTTGAGGAAATGCCAAAGTTTTTACAAGCACATATCCGTTATCCTACGGATCTGTTCAATATTCAGGTAAAAATTTATAATGCCTACCATATGACTGACCCAAAAGTTTTTTATAATCAGGAAGATTATTGGCAAATACCAAATGTTATCTATCAAGGTGGACGGCAAAAGATGGTTCCGTATTATATTATTATGCGTTTACCAAAGATGAAGAGTGAAGAGTATATTTTGATGCTGCCGCTTAATCCTTCAAAAAAAGACAATATGGTGGCATGGATGTGTGCAAGATGTGATACGCCTCATTATGGTGATTTAATAGTCTACACACTGCCTAAAGACAAGCTCATTTATGGACCTATGCAAATAGAAGCGAGAATTAACCAAAAACCAGAGATCTCAGCCGAACTTACGCTCTGGGGGCAACAAGGTTCTCGCGTCATAAAAGGGAATCAGCTTGTCATTCCTATTAAAAATTCTTTCATTTATGTGGAACCTGTATATCTGCAGTCAGAGCAGGGTCAGATTCCTGAACTCAAAAGAGTTATTGTGGTCTTTAGAGATAAAATTGCGATGAGAAGAACATTAGATGAAGCACTTCAAGCTATCTTTAATATTTCTGTATCTAAAAATGAATCGATGAAAGTGCCTGCTTTACGAGGAACAAAAGAGGCACTCAAACATTACAATAAAGCATTGCAATTTTTGCAGCAGGGCAATTGGATAGATTTTGGAAAAGAGATGCAACAGCTCCAATCTGTTCTTACTAAAATGTCTCAAAAGGACAACTAAAATGACACAAGAGATAGACTTAATTGTAAAATCAGAATTTACAAGAGACTATAGAGATGGGTATCCATTAATTTCTAAAGAATCTATACTCAACTGGGATGACGTTAAAGAAGAAGGCTCGGTCATAAACCTTGTTGATGAGAAGGGAAAGTTTATTCTCAAAGCTTATCATGGCGTACAAAACAAGGGGTATGGTTGGGCACTGTCCACGAACATTGACGAAAAGATAGACACGCTCTTTTTTACCAAAAAAATCAAGTCTGCTTTGGAGTATAGAAAAGACTATTATAGTGACGAAAGCACTACAGCATTTAGAGTTTTTAATGGTGAAGGTGACGGAATAGGTGGTTTAACAATAGACTACTTTGATGGTTTTTATCTACTCACGTGGTATAGTCTTGGCATATATAAGTTCAAATCAAGCATACTTGAAGCATTAAAAAACAGTGTTGAGTATAAGGGCATATATCAGAAAAAACGCTTTGATTCAAAAGGTAAATACCTTGGGGATGAAAATGATTTTATTTGTGGTGATGAAGCGCAAGCACCAATTTTAGTCAAAGAAAATGGAATAAATTTTGCAATTTATTTAGATGATGGAGCGATGGTTGGTCTGTTTTTAGACCAGAGAGATGTTAGAAAAACCATTCGAGATAAGTATGCTAAAGGAAAGAGCATTTTAAACACTTTTTCTTATACAGGTGCTTTCTCCGTCGCAGCGGCACTTGGGGGTTCTACGAAAACCACCAGTGTTGACTTGGCTAAACGCAGTCTTAAAAAAACTTCACAGCAGTTTGAAGTCAATAATATTGATAGTAACTGCCAAGATATTATAGTTGAAGATGTGTTTAACTACTTTAAGTATGCTCTAAAAAAGAAGCTCTTATTTGATTTAGTGGTTTTGGATCCACCTAGTTTTGCTCGATCTAAAAAGCGTACATTTAGTGCTTCAAAAGATTATGTGAACCTTTTAAAAGAGGCTATTCAAATCACAAAAAAAGGTGGGATAATAGTAGCATCTACTAATTCCGCAAACTTTAACATGATGACTTTTAGTGATTTTATAGCTAAAGCTTTTAAAGAGTTAAACGGGAAGTATGAAATAAAGGAGAGATTTTCTTTGCCAAAAGATTTTAGAGTTTTAAAAAAGTTTCAAGAGGGTAATTACTTGAAAGTCGTGTTTATTAAAAGAGTTAAATAATTATGTGTTTAACAGTATCATCTGAAATTGCTATTATTGGCGCTGGTCCTGCTGGTCTTATGGCTGCACAAGTCTTGTCTGATGCGGGTTATGCACCGACGGTATTTGATGCGAAACCTTCTGCCGGACGTAAATTTTTACAAGCGGGACGTGGAGGACTCAATCTTACTCACGCAGAAGAGTTCTCTCTTTTTGTGAGTCGCTATTTTGAAGCGCAAGCTTTTTTGAAAGCTACGCTAGAAGCCTTTACTCCTACTGATATTCGTTCATGGGCACAAAACCTTGGTTTTGAAACATACATTGGTTCTTCTGGAAAAGTATATCCTGTAGATAAAAAAGCTGCACCCTTACTACGTGCCTGGTTACGCAGACTCAAAGAAAATAGTACGCAGTTTAAAATGAAACATCGTTTAGTAAACTGGTCCAAAGATATTTGGCAGTTTCAAACGCCAGATGGTCTCAAGAACTATTCATTTGATGCAGTGATTTTAGCTTTTGGAGGTGCTTCTTGGCCGCACTTAGGCGCAACGGGTTATTGGACAACTATACTAAAAAACAAAGGCTTGCAGATAAGTCCACTTAAACCGGCTAATATGGGCTTTAATGTGACGTACTCAAAGCTGTTTAAAGAGAAGTTTGCAGGTACTCCCCTAAAGAATGTAGAGCTTAGCTTCAGAGATGTAAATGGTAAAATTCACTCCAAACTCGGTGAACTCTTAGTAAGTGAGTATGGCGTTGAGGGAAGTTTAATTTATACCTACTCTAAACTTTTAAGAGAGAAAATAGAGCAGCACTCTCCGATAACAGTCCATTTAGACCTTTTTCCTCATCGTAGTCAAAATAAGTTAGAGCAACAGTTAAGTGCTCCTCATGGTAAACAGAGTTTAAGTGCTTTTTGGAAACGTTTAGGCCTAAGTGGTGTTAAGGCTTCTTTACTGAGAGAGGTCTTAGCTAAGGAGTCATTGAATGAGCCTGAACTAGTAGCACAGAGACTTAAAAATTTTCCTTTGTGCTTAGAGTCTTATCGACCGATTAAAGAGGCAATTAGTACTGCTGGAGGTTTAAAATTTGAAAATTTAGATGAGAACCTAATGCTCAAAGAGTTTCCCGGTGTGTTTTGTGTTGGAGAAATGTTAGATTGGGAAGCGCCTACTGGAGGGTATCTATTAACAGCTGTGATGGGACAAGGTAAACAGGCGGCGCAAGGTCTTTTAAAACTGAAGTAAATTTCACTTTAGTTTTGATATAAAAAGTGATACGGTTAAATAAATATCGTGATATAATAATGATAATAATAAAAATATATTTAGGAGTTAATAATGGATGAAAATATTACTGGACTTACACAAGAAGAAGTTCAAGAACGACTAAAAAAATATGGCTATAACGAGATAAATGAAAAAGAAGAGACGTGGTACCATCGGCTTTTTAAAAAGTTTTGGGGTCCTATTCCTTGGATGATTGAAATCGCTGTGATTCTCTCAGCGGTAGCACACAGATGGGAAGATTTTTCCGTTATTATGCTTATGCTTTTAGTGAATGCTTTTGTTGACTTTTATCAGGAGTCAAAGGCTTTGAGTGCTATTTCTGTACTGAAGAAAAAGTTAGCTCGCAAAGCACTTGTACTGCGTGAAGGTGAATGGAAAAGCATAGACGCTAAAGAAGTAGTTCCTGATGATATTATTAAAATAAAAATCGGTGATGTTGTCTCTGCTGACTGTACTCTTTTAGGTGGCGGAGATTTCTTACAGGTTGATCAATCTGCGCTTACGGGTGAATCGCTTCCTGTAGATAAGCAGACTGGGGACACTTTGTATGCAAATGCCATTATAAAACAGGGTGAGATGATTGCAAAAGTAACGGCTACAGCACTTAACACCTACTTTGGAAAAACTGTAGGTCTTGTTGCAAAGGCGGAAAAAGAAGAGAGTGGACACTTCCAAAAAATGGTCATTAAAGTGGGTGATTACCTTATTTTTATGACAATTTTTCTTATTGCCATTATTATTTGGCATGGTGTTGCAAGACATGAACCACTTTTAGATTTACTGATTTTTGCACTTATTCTGACCATTTCTGCTATTCCGGTTGCAATGCCGGCAGTTCTTACTGTTACTATGGCCTTAGGTGCCAGAGTCCTCGCTAAAAAAGAGGCAATTGTTACCAAACTCTCGGCTATTGAAGAAGCTGCAGGTATGGATATACTCTGTTCCGATAAAACAGGAACACTGACCCAAAATAAAATGAGTCTTGCAGATCCTTATCTTGTGAGCAACTATACAGAAGATCAACTTCTCCTGTATGCTGCATACGCGAGTAAAAAAGAGAATGAAGATCCAATCGAAAAACCTATATTTGACTATCTTGATGCACATCAATTAAGTGATAAACTCGCATCTAAAAAGATGAAAAAATTTGTACCTTTTGATCCTGTAAGTAAAAAAACAGAGGGAATTTTTTCAGATGATATGCTTTATACAAAAGGTGCTCCTCAGGTTATTATAGAACTTTGTGATGAAAAAGAGTTTGATAAAAAAGAGGCATATAAAGAGGTAGACTCTTTTGCGCAAAAAGGTTTTAGAGCCTTGGGTGTCGGATATAAAAAAGAGGGTGAAGACACGTACCATTTTGTAGGGCTTGTTCCTCTCTTTGACCCTCCTCGTGAAGACTCAAAAGAGGCAATAGCTGAAGCAAACGCAAAAGGTGTTTCAGTCAAGATGGTTACAGGTGATAATATCGCCGTTGCAAAATATATCTCCGGTATTTTAGACATAGGTCAGGATATAG
>JALUWT010000210.1 GCA_027019325.1 Sulfurimonas sp. | reverse complement strand
TGCCTTCCAAGCAGGCTGTCGAGGGTTCGAATCCCTTCACCCGCTCCAATGAGATTCTGGAAGCTGAAGTACAATTTCACCTTACTTCATACAACTATATATTATTTTATATAAATATCTATATAGTAAAATCTAATCACAACAACTAATATCATAAAGAATAATGAAGAATCATGCAATGATTTCTTAAACTAAAAATTAAACTGTGCTTATGTGGCTCAGTGGTAGAGCACTTCCTTGGTAAGGAAGAGGTCGTGGGTCCGATTCCCATCATAAGCTCCATCATAGATGTATTTATAAAGTTTAAGAAATAATTGAATGATTTTTGGATATAATTCCATTTCAATTCACAATTAAAGTAGGAGAAAACTATGGCAAAAGAAAAGTTTGAACGTAACAAACCCCATGTTAACATTGGTACTATTGGTCACGTTGACCACGGTAAAACAACATTAACAGCAGCTATTACTGCAGTATTAGCAGTTAAAAATGGTGCAAAATTTATGGATTATGATGCAATCGATAATGCTCCAGAAGAGAGAGAACGTGGTATCACTATCGCTACTTCACATGTTGAGTACGAAACTGATTCACGTCATTATGCACACGTTGACTGTCCAGGTCACGCGGATTATGTTAAAAATATGATTACCGGTGCTGCACAAATGGATGGTGCTATTCTTGTTGTTTCTGCAGCGGATGGCCCAATGCCACAAACTCGTGAGCACATTCTTCTTTCTAAGCAAGTAGGTGTACCATATATCGTTGTTTTCATGAACAAAGAAGATATGGTTGACGATGAAGAGTTATTAGAATTAGTTGAGATGGAAATTCGTGAACTATTAGATATGTACGAATTCCCAGGTGATGATACACCAATCACTGCAGGTTCTGCTCTTAAAGCTCTTGAAGAAGCTAAAACTGGTACTTTAGGTGAGTGGTCTGACAAGATTATTGCACTAATGAAAACAGTAGATGAATATATTCCTGAGCCAACTCGTGAAACTGACAAAGATTTCTTAATGCCTGTTGAAGATGTTTTCTCAATCTCTGGTCGTGGAACAGTTGTTACTGGTCGTATCGAACGTGGTATTGTTAAAATAGGTGACACTGTTGAAATCGTTGGTATTAGAGATACACAAACAACTACAGTTACTGGTGTTGAAATGTTCCGTAAAGAGATGGATGAGGGTGTTGCAGGAGATAACTGTGGTGTTCTAATTCGTGGTATAGATAAAGATGCTGTTGAGCGTGGTCAAGTTCTTTGTAAGCCAGGTTCAATTACTCCTCATACAACATTTACTGCAGAAATTTATGTTCTAAGTAAAGATGAGGGTGGTCGTCATACTCCATTCTTCAATGGTTACCGTCCACAATTCTATGTTCGTACAACAGACGTAACAGGTGCAATCACTTTACCAGAAGGTACTGAAATGGTTATGCCAGGTGATAATGTAAGCATTACTGCTGAATTAATTCACCCAATTGCAATGGAACAAGGTACTAAGTTCGCTATCCGTGAAGGTGGTAGAACAGTTGGTGCTGGTGTTGTTGCAGAGATCATTAAATAAGTTGCTTTTGCAACTTATTTAATCCTTTAAAAGGTTTATACAATGAGAGAAGCAATTCACTTAGGTTGTGAGAAATGTACAAGACGTAATTATCACACAACTAAAAATAAAAAGATTCACACAGAGAAATTTTCAGTACGTAAATACTGTAAATGGTGTAAAGAACACACAAATCATAAAGAGATGAAACTGTAGTTAGTCCCTTTAGAAAATTAAGGCACTAGTGCCGCGGGCTTCCTGCCGAAGGAAACTCAGCGTTAGCGTAGATAGCAGGACTTGTTCTGATATCGTAACTATTTAGTAACGGTGCCCTAAATTTTTTACAAAATTTAGGCGTATAGCTCCAATGGTAGAGCACCGGATTCCAAATCCGGGTGTTGGGAGTTCGAGTCTCTCTACGCCTGCCACCATTTATTATTAGTAAATCTTCAGAGGTTTATTTATAATAAATGACATTTTAAGTATAATGGAAAGAATTCATGGAATTAAGTAAACATATTCGTAATGCAAAATTAGAGTTAAGTAAAGTTATCTTTCCTACAAAAGGTCAGGTTAAACAAGCATATATTGCTGTTGTTATTGTGGTCTCTGCGGTAGCAGCATTCTTGGCGCTTGTTGACTTGTTAATGTCATCAATTATGTCAGTAATTTTAGGTTAAGGGAGAAGGTTATGGCACATCAATGGTACTCAATCCAAACCTATGGTAGCGACAGAGCAGTAAGAGATGCAATTTTCAACATGATTGAAGAGTTCGGTTTGCAAGAATCAATTACAGATGTAATTGTTCCAACTGAAGATGTTATAGAAGTCAAAGATGGTAAGAAAAAAGTAAGTGAGCGTTCACTCTACTCTGGGTATGTCTTTGCAAGAATAGACTTAAATACAGAGATTCAGCATCTGATTCAATCTGTTCCAAAAGTATCTGGATTTATCGGTGAAGCAAATGTGCCGACACCTCTGAGCGAGCATGATATCAATGTTATCTTAGATCGTGTAAATAATCGTGCAGCGCCAAAACCAAAAGTATTTTTTGATAATGGTGAAACTGTTCGTATTATTGACGGACCGTTTGCAAACTTTACAGGAACTGTAGATGAGTATGACTTAGAACATGGTACTCTCAAACTTAATGTTTCGATTTTTGGACGTGCGACACCAGTTGATATCTCTTATACACAGGTAGAAAAGATAATCTAGTAAGGTGTAACACTACGCTAAGGCTAGGTTTTAATTTTGAAACTTAACCTTAGCGTAGTTAGAGCTATGAAAGCGACTAGTCGCGTGAGCTCTCTGCTGAAGAGAACCAAGCGTTAGCGAAGTAAGCCGGACTTTGTTCGGATTATGTAATTAAATAATGAAAAAGGAAATAAAATGGCAAAAAAAGTCATGGACTATATCAAGCTACAAATTGACGCTGGTAAAGCTAACCCAGCTCCACCAGTAGGACCAGCACTCGGACAACGTGGTGTTAACATCATGGAATTCTGTAAAGCATTTAATGAAAAAACGAAAGATAAAATGGGATACAAAATTCCAGTAGTTATCACTGTTTATAATGATAGAAGTTTTTCATTCGTTACAAAACAACCACCGGCATCTGAGCTTTTAATGAAAGCAGCAGGACTTAAAAAAGGTACAGATAATCCTCTTAAAAACAAAGTTGGATCAATCACACGTGCTCAATTAATGGAAGTTGTTGAAGCGAAAATTGAGGATTTAAATACAGACGATAAAGAGATGGCTGCTAATACTTTAGCTGGTTCAGCTCGTTCAATCGGTATTGAAATTAAAGACTAATTTTAGTCAAAAAATCATCGACCACAATGATTTCAAACTTTGTGGCAGAATTATTATGGAGAATTTGTAATGAGCAAAAGATATAAACAATTATTAGAAAAAGTTGATAATACTAAATTATATGGTGTTGAAGAAGCTGCTTCAACTGTTAAAGATTTAAAAAGTGCAAAATTTGACGAAACTGTTGAAATTGCAATGAATTTAAATGTTGATCCTCGTCACGCAGACCAAATGGTTCGTGGTGCGGTTGTACTTCCACACGGAACTGGTAAAACTGTTCGTGTTGCTGTATTTGCTAAAGGCGCGAAAGCTGATGAAGCAAAAGCTGCAGGTGCTGATATAGTTGGAACTGATGATTTAGTTGCACAAATCAAAGAGGGAATATTCAACTTTGATGTTGTTGTTGCTGCACCAGACTGTATGGGACTTGTTGGTCAAATCGGTCGTATTTTAGGGCCAAAAGGTTTAATGCCAAATCCTAAGACTGGTACTGTAACTCCAGATGTTGCTACTGCTATTAAGAATGTTAAAGGCGGTCAGGTTAACTTTAGAGTTGACAAAAAAGGTAACATTCACGCTGGTATTGGTAAAGCAAGCTTTGATGCAAAACAGATTCAAGAAAATCTTGAAAGTTTTTTAATAGCTATTAATAAACAAAAACCTGCTTCTGCAAAAGGACGTTATATTAAAAATGCTGCACTCTCATTAACTATGAGTCCAGCAGTTAAACTTGACGTTTTAGAAATCGCTGACGTTAAATAGATTTTTACCAAGCTTTGGCTTGGTGGAAGTTTTTACTTTGAGATTGAACTATCTTAAAGTAAAGATTTTCATTCTGTGAGAATCTGGATTACTTGGACTAAAGATAGTTGGGGGTATCTACCGTGTTGGTAGTGAGCTTAATCGTACCTTTCGCCCCTCTTGAAGTTATGTCTGGAAAGGAGAATTTATATGCTTAAATCAAAAAAAGCAGAAGTAATTGAGCAATTAACTACTTCATTTGCTAATACAACAGCAGTTGTTATTTGTGACTACAAAGGTTTGACTGTAAGTCAACTAGAAGAGTTACGTAAGGCTGCTCGTGCAAAAGACACAAGTGTTCAGGTTGTTAAAAATACTTTAGCAACAATCGCACTCAATAATGCAGAGATGAGCGGTATTGAAATCAAAGATACAAATATCTTTATTTGGTCTGATGATGTTATCAATGCTGCAAAAGTTGCTGCTGATTTCGCTAAAGATAATGAAAAATTCGTTATCAAAGCTGGTTATTTAGATAAAGAACCTGCAGACATAGCTAAAATTGAAGCATTCGCTAAACTTCCTGGTCGTGAAGAACTTCTTGGTATGCTTGCTGCTACCTGGATGGCTCCAATTACGAATATGGCAGTTGGAATCGATGCTCTTAGAAAGAAATTAGAAGAAGAAGCATAGTCTTCACTTCTAAACAGTGCAAAGCACTTTAAAAATAAAATTATTAAAAACAAAGGAGTTACTATGGCTGTAACTAAAGAAGACGTATTAGAATTTATTTCTGGTTTATCTGTTCTTGAGCTTTCTGAGCTTGTAAAAGAATTCGAAGAAAAATTTGGTGTATCTGCACAACCTGTTGCTGTAGCTGGTGGAGCTGCTGCTGGTGGTGAAGCTGCTGCTGAACAAACTGAGTTTGATGTTGTTTTAACTGACGTTGGTGCTAAGAAAATCGGCGTTATTAAAGCGGTTCGTGCACTTACTGGTCTTGGTCTTAAAGAAGCAAAAGAAGCATGTGAAACATTACCATCTACAATCAAAGAGGGCGTAGATAAAGACAGTGCTGAAGAAGCAAAAGTTGCTTTAGAAGAAGCTGGTGCTGCAGTAGAAGTTAAGTAATCTTAACTTAAAACTTGTGAGGGCTTTGCCCTCCATTTTTGGGCGCTTTAGCGAAGAGAGAATGCTCTTTTCGCTAAAGTGCCCTTATGTCGTTTATAAGCACTGTAAAAATCTCTTGATTCTCAAGAGTACTTAAAATCTATCTAGAGACGTCTAGATACGATCCGCTTGAAAAATTCAAGCCCCTAATTAACAACTTATCGAGGTAGCCTATGTTAAACACTTTATATTCCGGAAACCGTCTTCGTGTAGACTTCTCTAAAACTCCTCAAGAAATTGAAGTACCAAATTTACTCCAACTCC
>JALUWT010000209.1 GCA_027019325.1 Sulfurimonas sp. | reverse complement strand
AAAAAAAGGAATGCCGCGTTACTATTTGACACCTAAAGAGGTAGAAGCACTCTACTTTTATCTTCATAAAGATGACAAAAAAAAGGCAAAAAATGCTAAATGAAATTGAAGAAGCGTACAAAGCGCGAGACTTGAGGCTTCTTGATGCACTTGCAAAACCTGCTTTTCGTGAGCACAACAAGAAGAAAAATTTCAGTTCAGTTTTGATGCTCTCAGCAAATAACATCAAACATCTCAGTAAGATAGAATCGCTTGAGGCTGACTGCATAATGCTGAACCTGGAAGATGGTGTTGCCAAAGAGGAGAAACCATATGCTTTGGTTTTGGCAGCTATCTTTTTAAGCAGACTCAAAAAGTGTGACAAAAAACTTGTAGTGCGCGTCAATGCCCTCGATGAAGGCGGATATGAAGAGATAACCTACCTCAACCAGTTTATGCCAGATGCCATCCGTGTCCCCAAGATTAACAATCAACAAGAGGTACGCAATATTTTGCATCTTTTAAATGAAGATATAGAACTGCATCTTTCCATCGAAACAGCACAGGCCTGGCACAATCTTGACTCTTTAGGCGTAAACAAGCGTGTCAGTACCTTTTACCTTGGTATATTGGATCTTTTTGCTGATATGGGGCTTCCTCAGGGTCTAATCCACCTGGAAAATCCGACGATGCATTATATGCTTTCACATTTTTTAATCACAACAAGGGCGATGCATGTAAAGCCTGTCTCTTTTGTATTTCAAGAATACAAAGAGAGTGAGACATTTACTGAGTGGCTGCATCTTGAGCACACTATGGGATATGATGCAAAAGGGTGTATTTCCCCAAAACAGGCGCTGCTTGTCAATGAGATATTTATAAATAAAGAAGAAGAGATAAAAAGAGCTAAAATCATTGTGAAACTTTTTGAGATGCATCAAGAAGAGGGCATTACGGGTTTTAGCGATGAAGAGTATGGCTTCATTGACGAGCCCATCTATAAAGGGGCTCTGAAACTCTTAGAAGATGAACAATAAATAAAGTCCATATTAAAACATGAACCACCCAATGATACCGATGTTATTGTTATCAGATGCATTTGCATTCGTCCCATTAAATCTTGTGTAATTATTGAATTGTGCAGCAAGTTTTATTGTTTGGACTGGACAAAAATCAATTTGCACTGTTGTTCCTGTATTTTGTGTACCTGCATCATTTGAATTGGTAATGTAATCAAGAGTAAGACCATAGGTCTGTTGATAAAAATAACTGATTTTTCCTTTTGTAGTTGTTAAATTGTCATTATTCCCATCACTCTGTTTTTCCCATATTTTACTCGCTTCGAGACTTACCATGTGATTTTCTTTTGTATATTGCCATTGGGCATCAAGTCCATAATCTCTATAAGTAATACTTGCAACAGGTGTTGGGTTATAATAGTTTCCAATTATTTTAGCATCGAGATACTGTGCTCCTATCATAAGGTAGTTATCACCAAAATTATGTTGCAGAGCAACTCTTGCATATGGTGCCGTATTGTCTAGATAACTATAACCAGGTTTTGTATCGTTGGCTGTAGCAGTAGAAGCATGAAGAATATTTGAAAGGCCAGTTGCTTTGGAACCCGCATAAGCTCCAGCTTCCACATAAAGCAAATCGTTCCAAAGTGTATAAATACTGAGTCCTGTAGCATTAGCAGCAAGTCCATCTAATTGTGTTGCCCCATTATTGACACCATTTGTACCATTTGCTCCTGCATATGGAAATCCCCATGCAGATGTAGAATTCCATAAATCCTGCACTGTCGGATTGTTGTTGAGACTGACACCATAATCTACGTTAATACCACTGAGCTTCATTGTGTCTGCATAACGAATATCTGTGTTATCCATTCCATACACACCGGTGTCATCAAGTGTTGTTTGTATAAAAGCACCAATGTTGTCTGTAATTTTTCCGCCAAAGAAAATACTTGACTGAGGAATAGTGAGTGCATGATCTTGAGTGGTAGCATGTTTTGGTCTATTTTGTACAATTTGCACCATTGCAGAGAATTTGGAAAGTATTTTTGAATCTCCCCCTCCCAGAGTATAACCGTGTAGTTTAAAGTTGCGACCGAATTGTGTAAGTTCTGGAAATATTGTATGACAAGCAGAACATTTTAAACCTGTCTGTCTGGCAAAACTTGGTATTGCATATGCGCTTTCTTGAAAAACGACAGCAAGAAAAAATCCTGTAATAAGATATTTGAATAAAGTTTTCATAATAACCCCCTAGGTTGAATGAAATAATAAGTTCTTCAATGTCGAAGAACAAACGCTAATTCTTTTACAAAATTCATCATAACGCGACTATTCTTAATATTTATTGATTTAGGAGATAAATTCTCAAAAAAAAACTCTACATACCAATGACATTATACATTTTTGCCAGAGAGTCATAGTAGTCGTAGTAATCAATCACCAAAGATGATTTGGAGTCAATGTAGCTCTGACGTGCCTGTTGGAGCTCAATATAGTCAGAGAGATCGTTTTCGTATCTTTTTTGTGCTTGAATAAACTTTTCCTTAGCTGCCTGCAGCAGTGCCTGAGCCAGCTCAACCGTATCTTTTGATTCGTTGAGCTTTATAAAGGCATCGGCTACACCTTGTTTAATCTGCAACTTTAAAAAATTAAGTTTTGCCTCTGAAATACTCTGCTGGATGATACTCTTTTGAATGTTTGCCGCACTTGAACCCCCTTTATAGAGATTCCAGTTGAGATTGAAAGAAGCTTGCCATTGATCTTGAGGTATGACACTTTTGAGATCATTGTTCTCTTTTTGTTTTGTGTAGTCGGCATTGAGATAAAGAGACGGATAATATTCTGATTTTGCAGTTCTTGATTGCTCTTGTGAAGATTTAAGCTGTGAAATGAGTGATTTAATGGAATATCTGTGTTCAAACGCATACGCCACAGAGTGCTGTAAATCATACTGATAGGGTGATAATGTCTCAAAAATAGTATCTAACTGCAGCTTTTGGGCTACAAGTCTGTATTGTGAGTCTATCTCTTTAACACCAATGACTTTATTGAGGTTTTCATACGCAGATTTGAGCTGGTATTTTACTTTTTTGAGTCCAATTTTCGCCTGGATTACATTGACAGTAGCATCAGAGATATCTATTTTTGTTCGGATCCCGGCAGTAAAATACCTTTTAGCTCTATAAAGCTGTGCCTCATTGAGTTTGAGGTTCTCTTCTGCGACTGTAATGAGTGCCATCGCTTTGAGCGTCATATAGTAGGCATTTTTAACCTCTCTTATCTTATCTGAAAGTGTTTGGAGATTACTCATGTTGAAAGACTCTTCTTGATACTTCAAATTATCATACGTAGAACCGGTTTTTCCAAAGTCGTAAATGAGTTGACGCACAGAGAGCTTACCTAAGAGGAAGCTAGCCTGTTTCATAGTGTCAGGATTTGTAGGAATGTCACTTGAAGCTATTTCACCGGCAGAGGCCTGCAGATCGATTTTTGGTAAAAAATATCCAAAAGCCTGCTCTTTTCTCTGTGTAGCAGCTTCATACTGTTTGCGTGTTATCTGCAAATCAGGAGCATTTTTGAGAGCATACTCGATGAGCTCGTCCACATTAATAATCTCTTTTGCCTGGAGATTCAAGGCCAGTAAAATTATAAAGCAGTAGTTAAACAGTTTCATTTATAGTGACTCCCTTCTTGCAACTTCTTCTTCAACATTAACAAATTTCTCACGCATCGTCTCTAGAAGAACATAAAGAACCGGTACAAAAAGTGTAGAAATAAAAGTCGCAGTGAGCATACCAAACATCAAAACGATTCCGATGGACTGTTGGGTGACAGCACCGGCACCCGTGGCAAAAGCGAGTGGAAATATACCAAATAAAAATGATAAAATCGTCATCATAATCGCACGAAAACGGAGTTTCCCTGCACTAATGGCAGAGTCAACAATACTTTTACCGCTCTCACGCAGCTCTTTAGCAAACTCGACAATTAAGATGGCATTCTTGGCGGCCAGCGCGACAAGCAGAACCAGACCGACCTGTGCAAAAGTGTTGAGTGGAATGCCTGCCCACATAAGTCCTGCTACTGCACCAGCGATTACCATTGGTACTGAGAGCAGAATCATCAGTGGAAGTATCCAGCTTTCATACTGTGCGGCAAGTACAAGAAATACAACAAGGGTTACAAATATAACAACATAGATCTGTGCATTCCCTGCAAGCTTTTCTTGGTAGCTCATTCCAGACCATTCATAGCCGTAACTTGGTGGGAGGACTTTTTTAGCTATCTTTTGCATCGCTGTCATTGCATCTCCAGAACTATATCCTGGAGCCGCTGCGCCATTGATTTGAATGCTTCTGTACATATTATAATGTGTTAAATTTTGCGGACCAATCATCTCTTGAACTTTAATAAGTGCACTCAGTGGTACCATTTTGCCATCGACATTTTTTACAAAGAGTTTGTTGATGTCACTTTTTGCACTTCTGTAATTTTTATCAGCCTGTACGAAGACACGAAAAACTTTTCCGAATTTTGTAAAGTCATTGACATAAACAGAACCGAGATATATCTGCATAGTGCTAAAGAGGTCTGCCATATTTACGCCAAGTGCATTGGCTTTTTCTCTGTCAATTTTAATGTCATACATAGGGTAGTTAATGGCAAATGTTGTAAAGGCATGAGAAATTCTAGGGTCTTGGTTCGCCTCTTTTATAATCTCGTCTGCATACTGTTTAAAGACGTCTAAATCTCCCGAAAGATAATCTTGCAGTCTGAAATCAAAACCACCGACATTTCCGACACCAGGAATTCCCGGAAGGTTAAAGGCTGCTATGTTGGCATCAGTGATATGGGCTGTTTTTTGTCGTATTTTTTGAATGATGGCATTCACACTTTGATCTGGTCGTGTTCTTTGTTTCCAGTCTTTAAAAGAGACAAACATTGCAACAGCAGAACTATCTAGAGAAGAGGTTATGATGTTATACCCATCAATGACGATGACATTGGCAACTTCATCTATGGAGTAAATCGATTTTTCAACCTCTTTTCTCACTTTTGATGTCGCATTAAGAGATGTACCCGGTTTTAGATTTACTGCAACCATACAGACACCTTTGTCTTCTGAAGGGACAAAGCCTGTTGGAATGACGGTGAAAAGATAGTACATGAGGTAAAAAATTCCAAGCATGAGACCGAGCATGACATATCTCATTTTTATAAGGGAGGTGATGGTCACTGTATACTTTTGCGTAATATAATCAAAAATCTCATCAAATTTTTTGAAGAAGATAAACTTCTCCTGACCTTTTTTTCTTCTTTTTATGATGATAGCACTCAGTGCTGGAGAGAGAGTAAGGGCATTGAGTGAAGAGATGATAACAGCAAAAGAGATGGTGAGTGCAAACTGTTGGTAAAGTGCTCCTGTAATACCAGGAAGTAGAGATACTGGAACAAAAACAGCAACAAGTACAAGTGTCGTAGAAATGATGGGACCAATGAGCTCTATCATTGATTTTTTAACGACTTGCGGAATTGTTAAATCAGGCTCTTTTTCCATGATAACTTCAACATTTTCAACAACCAAAATAACATCATCAACAACGATACCGATTGCCAAAATGA
Source organism: Sulfurimonas sp. (assembly GCA_027019325.1). Lineage (GTDB taxonomy): Bacteria > Campylobacterota > Campylobacteria > Campylobacterales > Sulfurimonadaceae > Sulfurimonas. Next base: position 21,601 of record JALUWT010000209.1, on the reverse strand, counting down.
GCCCGAAAAGTGTTAAAAAGTTGATGGAAAAACCATGCGCCATCTGCATGATGGCGAAGGTGCCAATCAGTGATACCGGAATTGCAACAGAGGCGATAATAGTCGGTCTCCATGAACCTAAAAAGATAAAAATGATGAGAATTACAAGTCCGATTGCCATGAAAAGGTTGGTGACAACATTGTCAATGGCAACTTTTACATATTTTGTCGTATCGTAAGGAATACTCCACTTCACACCGTCAGGAAATCGTCTTTGGAGTCGCTCCATAGTCTTTTGAACTGCTTTTCTGATGTCCAAAGCATTGGCATCACCAAGTTGGTAGACACCTATGAGACCTGTTGGCTGTTGGTTTGATATTGCGTTCCAATCATAACTTTCACTTCCTAGAACAACACGAGAGACATCGCTCAGGTAGACTAAAGAGCCATCTTTTTTATGTTTTAAGACAATGTTTTTAAACTCTCTGACATCACTGAGCCGACCCTCTGTTGTGAGTGTAAACTCCTGTTTTTGATTATCATAGCTTGGCATGCCGCCGATTTTACCGATGGAAGCCTGTCTGTTTTGGCTTTTAATAGCATTGATGACATCAAGTGGTGTGAGTCCCATGGCTTTAATTTTATCGGGATTGAGCCAGACACGGATGGCGTATTTCTTTTCACCCATATTCTCTGCTTTTCCGACACCGGGAATTCTTTTTATCTCATCAAGGACATTAATGTTTACAAAGTTAGATAAAAAAGCGGCATCGTAGCGTTTGTCACCTGTAATGGTAATCAAACAGACGATGGAGGGACTCTTTTTATCGACGATGACTCCTTGCGCAACAACTTCAGCAGGAAGAGAAGCTGTAGCCGTAGAGACTTTATTTTGAACATCAACTGCCCCGATGTCAATGTCATAGCCCGGTTTAAAGTAGACATTAATGTTTGAACGGCCGCTTGAAGTAGAAGAGGAGTCCATATAGATGACACCCTTGATACCATTGAGTTTGTCTTCTAAAACACGTGTAACAGTATCTTCTACAACAAAGGCATTTGCACCTGTGTAGGTCGCACTGACAGTAACGGTCGGCGGTGCAACATCAGGATACTCCGAAACAGGCAGTATTCCAAGTGAAACAAGCCCAGATATAATGATGATGAGCGAGATAACAATCGCAAGGATGGGACGTTTGATAAATGTTACTGAAAACATCGCCTACTCTTTTGCAGGAATAAGCTTGTTGTCTTTTAGTATTGCATCTATTCCTTCCTCTTTTGTCACATCAATGTTCTCTACTTTGACACCCGGTCTTAGTTTCATTAAAGCTGAGACAATGACTTTGTCACCATCTTTGAGCCCTTTTTGAACGCTTACATAGTATTTTGTACCATATCCTGTCGTGATGTCAGCTCTTTTGACTGTGGAGTTATTGTCGATGATATAGACATATTTACCAAGCTGGTCATCCAAAATGACTTCAGGTGGAATCATTTTAAATTTATACTTGTCACTAATAAATACATTGACATAGACAAAGGTTCCCGGAAGTATCTTATGCTCAGGATTTTTAATGATTGCTCGCATTGTGATTGTTGATGTGAGAGGGTCAACGGTGTTGTTTGCAAAGTCAACATAGCCATCGAGTCGAATATCTTCGTTTGCACCTTTGTACTCGATGAAAGTATCAAGATTCTCTTTATTTTTGTACCTTTGCATAATCAAGGCATCACTTTGAGAAGGGGAAAAGTATGCATAGAGTGGATTGGAGCGCACAATAGTACTCAGCAATGTCGCTTCGCCTTGGCCGATGAGATTGCCTACATCTACATACCTTGCACTCACTTTTCCTGAAATCGGTGCTTTTATGATTGTATAGTCAAGTTTGATTTGTGCCTCTTTGATTTTTGCATCATCCCCTAAAATGGCTGCTTTGAGTGCGGCTAGTTTTGCCTGGTACTGCTCAAGTGTTGCACGGGGAGCTAAGCCCTCTTTTACCAAAGGAGCATATCTTCTTACATCTGCTTTTGCCAGTGCAAGTGCTGCTTGATCTTCTGCTTTTTTTGCTTCGGTAGCACTCAGTGCAGCTATGTATTCACTCTGATCAATTTTAAAAAGCTTTTGCCCCTTTTTGATATTTTGCCCATCTTGAAAATATATTTTCTCTAGTATGCCTGAAACACGAGCACGAATCTCTTGGTGAGAGCTTGCTCGAGTTTTTCCTGTAAATGTTCCCCATATAGGTACTTTTTTTGTCTCAATCGTGATTGTTTTTACTTTTAATGCGGGGAGCTCTTTTTTTACTTGTTTGACTTTCTCATCGCCACAGCCGCTTAAAAGAGTCAGCATAGCAAGAGAGAGTGCAAAGAGGTACTTTTTGTTAAGAATCATTATAATCAAACCTTAAATATTATTAAAGAATTATAGCTTAAAAAGTATCTGAAATATCTGAAATTAATATCTTGCCAAATTATAAAACACATTGTAACGTATAAGGGTTGTCTCTTTTGGTCGTGGATATCTGCTGTAGGCGTACTCGATGGTCTCTTTTGTAGTGTCATCAAGGATGTAGTAACCGCTTTTAGAAAGAAATTTAAAGTCTGTCATATCGCCGTTTGGATGGAGCTTGAACTCAACGATATTATGGCGGTTGACATTGAGGTCTCTTGGAATATTGACCCGTGCAACACGGATGAGAACCTGCTGTGTGATACGACGCATAATCTCTTGATTATCAAGAATATACTGTTGTTGTCCGGGTGAGAGTTTTCCAAACTCTTCCCCATATAGTTCTTTAATGTTTTGGGAGATACTGCTGCCATTGTTAATCGTTTTTTTCTTTGTTTTTGTCTCTGCTTTAGCAACATCTTTATAGAGCCATGCAAGTGCCTTTTTTTTCTTAGTCTCTTTTTTGACAGGTTTCGTCGTATTTGTCTTTTTTTTCACTGCAAGCAGTGGAATGTAAGGCTTTTTAGGAGGTAGCGGCTCTATCTTCGGTTTTTGTGTTTTCTTTTTTAGCACTTTTTTTAGCTTGTTGAGTTTTGGTTTTTTGACAGGCTTGTTTGGTTCATACTTGACAGATTTTTGCGGTTTGATTATCTTTTTAAGCTGTGAGCCTTTTGGCATTGGCGGAGCTATTTTTGGCTGTGGAATTTTTTTCTTAGTAAGTCCTGATTTTTTATGTTTTATTGGCATCTCTTTGAGGGAAATTTTTATCTTCTTTTCAGGTTTTTTAAGGCTTTTACTGATGTCTGTTGCTGCATAATGAAACAAAATCCATAGAAGTAAAAAGAGCAATAAGTGTATGAGTACAGCAACAAAAAGAGCGAAACTAGATCTATTCAAACATCATCCAATAATATATTTTTTCCACGATTATATCAAATCAATATTAATACTACTTAGATATAATAAGCAAAATATTACTAAACAAGGTTTTTTATGAATAGAGAAGCGTCAAAGAAGGCATTTGAAGAAGCACAGGAGTTGATTCCCGGTGGTGTTGATTCACCGGTACGTGCATTTAAAAGTGTAGGTGGAGTTCCTGTTTTTATCACAGAAGGAGAGGGTGGATACCTGAGAGATATTGATGGAAACAGATATGTGGATTATGTGCAGTCTTGGGGACCACTTCTCTTCGGTCATCGTGATGAAAGCATAGAAGCAGCAGTCATAGAAGCTGTAAAACATGGTTTGAGCTTTGGTGCACCGACTTTGTCGGAGAGTGAACTTGCCAAACTGGTCATAGATTTTTTTGATTCTGTTGAAAAGGTGCGTTTTGTAAGCAGTGGAACAGAGGCTGTTATGTCTGCCATTCGTTTGGCACGCGGTTTTACAGGACGTGACGATATTGTAAAATTTACAGGCTGTTACCACGGGCACTCTGATGCACTTTTAGTGGAAGCAGGAAGTGGTGCGGCAACTTTTGGAAATCCGTCAAGTCCCGGAGTCCCGGCTGATTTTACAAAGCATACACTCTTAGCGGAGTACAACAACATAGAAAGTGTCAAAAAATGCTTTGCCGATTCTAATGATATTGCCTGTGTCATCATCGAACCAATTGCAGGAAATATGGGGCTTGTTCCAGCTGATAAAATGTTTTTACATGAGCTGCGTGAGCTCTGTGATGCAAATGGTGCACTTTTGATTTTTGATGAAGTAATGAGTGGTTTTCGCGGTTCACTTCATGGGGCAGAGAGTATTACAGGTGTCAAACCTGACCTTGTAACGCTAGGAAAGGTCATCGGCGGCGGTATGCCTGTTGGTGCTTTTGGCGGTCGACGTGAGGTAATGGACAAACTCTCTCCTGATGGACCGGTTTATCAGGCAGGAACGCTCAGTGGAAATCCTGTGGCCATGGCAGCTGGATATGCAGCGCTTACAAAACTGAAGCACAATGCAAAAATCATAGATGTTTTAAACAGTCGTGCTGTACGCCTGGTAGAGGGTATGCAGGCAGCTGCAAAAGAGCAGGGCATTACAATGCAGGTCGATACACGTGGGAGTATGTTTGGATTTTTCTTCTCTGAAAATGCAGTGAAAAATTTCAGTGATGCAGCAGCAACGGATGCGGAACTTTTCGCAAAGTTTCACGCAGGTATGCTTGATGAAGGTTTTTACTTTGCCTGCTCACTCTATGAGACAGGTTTTATCTCTACGGCAACGACTGATATGATGATAGAAGATACGATTGAAGCGAGTAAAAGAGTTTTTAAAGCGATAAAAAATGCCAAATAAAGAAAAAGAAGAGAGGAAACCACGTGTTAAGCCAATCATAGAAGCTGCAGACAGCCTTTCTCTTGGCATATCTATGGTTGTAGCTGTATTAATTGGTGTGGGACTTGGTTGGCTCTTAAAAAGATTGACTGATGAGACATGGACTTTTTGGCTTGGGGTGGCCATCGGTATCGCTGCAGCTATTTTAAATGTTTACAAGGCCTACTCTAAACAGCGTAAAATGTTTGAAGAACTTTCAAAAGAGCCTCGTTATGCTATTAAGAAAAAAATAGATGATGATGAATATGACGAAGATGAGGATTATGGTGAAAAAAGCTATTAGTATATTTGTAATAGCGCAAGGATTCATTTTTCTCAGCTATTTCATCTCTGCAAAAGTTTTTGCCAATGTTGAGACGGCATTTTTATCTGCTTTACTTATTATCATCGGAGCTTCTTATGCTTATAAAAAGATGATTCTTGCGAAAGTGGAATCTGGTGAATATGTGGAGGAGAGAGACCTTTTAGATAAAATAGAAGATCCACATGAACTTTATGACAATATAGAGATAAATCATGCACCGCCTGAAGAGTTAAGCCTTAAAGAGATAGTCAAAGAGGAAAAAGCAAAAGTAAAACTGCTCAATGTTAAAAATATGAAACATGGTATAAGAGGAAGTCTTTCGCTCTTTAGACTTTTGCCATATCTCTTTTTAATTTTAGGTTTCATTGCTTTGAAGAACAATAATATTTTAGATCTGTGGTACTATCTGCCATCGCTGTTTGTAGGTATTGTCGTAGGATCGCTTCTCTCTAAAGAGTTGTTAGTCTAAGAAGTTATCATTGGAAGGTTGACAGTGACTTTTTTGTCGCTGATATCAATGTAGAAATTGTTGCTTTTTGCAAACAGTTCAAGCTCACCTTTTTTTGTCGCATCTATATTATTTGCTTGAATGGAAATAGAAAATATACTGTATTTTTTATCTTCAAACTTTATATGCTCACCCACTCTGAAAAATACTTTTGTCACTATAAATTGATTCTCTTTAAAATATTCATAGATTTTGTTGAGCAGTTTTATAAGCTTGTTGGAGTCTATGATGACATCAGGAATAGTAGGGTCATAATCTTTTCTAAAGAGAGCATCTGAATTGATGGAGTTTGTTGCAATACATAAGTCAGTAATTGTAAATATATTTGTCAATTCACCATTTGGTTTTGCTGTGTTTAACTTGTAAGTAGGGGATTGGTAGAGTTTGATGCCAATCTGTTCTTCATCTTCATAGCCGACGGTTAGCCCAAAAAACTTATATCTTCCATACGCTAATTCTATAAAAGTAGTCTTAAATCCAAAGTTGATGCTTGCGTATGTTTTTGCAAGTTCAAAAAGTTCATGGGCAGTTGTGGAACCAAGGAGAAACTGTGCTTCAGCGTTAAGTGAGACTATTTTCCCTTTGTCATTAAAGAGTATGAAAGGGTTGTAATCATACTCTAACCACTGCTGCTCAAGTGTCATAGAATGCTTCTACTCTTCTATGTAGTTCTTAAGTCTACGGCCGACTTTAGGATGTTTAAGCTTTTTAATTGCCGATGACTCAATCTGACGCACACGCTCACGTGTAACACTGAGCTCTTTTCCAATCTCTTCAAGTGTTCTGTCACTCTCATCATCCATAATTCCAAAGCGAAGTTTAATAACGGCTTTTTCTCTTTCATTAAGCTGCTCGAGTACCTGCTCAATCTGAACACGCAGATCATCTTTGAGAATGGCATCTGATGGAGAAAGAGATGTTTTGTCTTCAATGAAGTCTCCAAAACGACCATCCTCTTCGCTTCCAATAGGTGCTTCAAGAGAGATTGGCTCTTTTGTGATTTTGATAACGTTTTTGACTTTCTCAACAGAGAGGCCGACCTCTTCTGCGATTGTGTCAACATCTGGCTCTTTTCCATGCTCTTGGAGGTGTTTACGCATGATTTTGTTGATACGGTTGATAGTCTCAATCATATGAATTGGAATACGAATTGTTCTTGCCTGGTCTGCGATGGCACGTGAAATAGCCTGACGAATCCACCATGTAGCATATGTTGAAAATTTATACCCTTTTTGATACTCGAACTTATCAACAGCTTTCATTAGACCAATGTTTCCTTCTTGAATAAGGTCAAGAAAAGGTAGTCCACGGTTTGTATAACGCTTCGCAATAGAGACAACCAGACGAAGGTTTGATTTTGCCATTTTTGTTTTTGAAATCTCGGAGATATTTTTACCGCGTTTAATCTGCTCTAAAATATCTGCAAGTTTTTCCGGTTCCATATCAAAAGAGTTTTTTGATGCCTCTTTTGTCTGGACAAGTTTTTTGATTTCCATATAGGTAGAGACCATTGTTGCTTCGGGAACCATATTTGCAATATCTTCTTTTGTGAGATCTTGAATTTTCTCAACAAGCACTTTATGGTTGGCTTTAAGCGTTGCATTGAAAAGTGGAAGTTTGTACTCAAGACGTTTTAACTCTTTGTCATAGCCCTCATCAGATTTGAGTGCCGTCTCCATTGCTTTTACAAGCTCATTAATGAGTTTTGAAGTTGGTCCAAGGTCTAAAAGTTTCTCTTTTAAAACAGCTTTTTTCCAAGTAACTGCTAGGTAAAATTGAACAATCTCTTCATTTAGTTCTTTATTGTCAAGATTTTCCGGTGCTTTATCAAGCGTCTTCATCCAATCTTTTTTAGCTTTTTCAAGTGCTTTGAAACTTGTGGTGACTTTTTCTACTCTGCTTTTGTCTTTTGCTGAGAGTGTTTTGCTCTCTTGCGCATCACTGTCATCTGCGTTGTCATCATCTTCTTTTTCATCTTCAAAACTTTTAAAAAGCTCTTTTACGCGTCTTTCACGGTTTATAAGCGGCTCTTTATAGTCAAGGATGAAATCTATAAGATAAGGCACTGAACAAATAGCGTCAATAATGATGCTCTCTCCAGCCTCTATTTTTTTAGAAATTTCAATCTCTTCTTCTTTTGTAAGGAGTGGAATCTGTCCCATCTCACGCAAGTACATACGTACAGGAGAGTCTGAGCGTGACCACTCAAGAAGTTCATGCTCTTTTAAAATGTCAAACTTATCAGTCTCATTGTCTTCAAGCATTTTTCTCTGTGCACTACGGCGAGCTTCTGCTTCTTTGTCATTGAGTTTTTTTGCATGTTCACTTGAAGTATAAAGACAGTCGTTATGTTTTTTTGCAAGTTTTAAAATGTTTTTTGCTTGTGCAGCGGTTGGTTGTTTTTCAAAAAAATCAATTATTGATTCATAAGTCATACACTCTTTGGACTTATGCTCTTCAAAAAAAGTTTCTAAGGCTTTGTTGAGTTCTTTTACTGTCATACGGGAGGATGCTCCATTACTTGTAAGGTTTTTTAAAGGTGGATTATACCGAAATAGTCTTAAAGGGGTCTTGTTTTAGAATTGGAACACCCTTTGCTTTTAACTCTTAAAATAATGCAAAACAGGGGTACTAATGCAAACAGGCTATTATAGTTCTGCTGCTGGAATGGTGACACAGTTTAACAGGCTTGACACTATTGCGAACAACCTAGCAAATGTAAATACAAATGGTTATAAAGAAAATAATCTCATCGTGGGCGATTTTATGCGTCTTTATAAAGAAAAAAGAGATGATCTTCCAAATGCAAACAATACAAAAGAGGCGGCTCAGTTCATCAATAGAACAATGGCTAAAGCACCTCAAATAGTTGATGCGTATACGAACTTCACTGTCGGAAATATGCAAAAAACATCAAACCAACTTGATTTGGCACTCTCACGCGACAACCTTTTCTTTGCTGTCAAGACACCCGAAGGTGTGAGACTGACAAGAGATGGTTCATTTACTCTTGATGATGAAGGTAAACTTGTAACAAAACAGGGCTATGAAGTTCTTGGCAATGATTATGCTAAAAGCAAGGAGGGAATTACTTTTTCTACAACAGATACTGTAATTAATATTGACAAAAATGGGCAGATATCTACCAATGTTCCGGGTTCTTTAAATTTAACACAAAACAAAAAACTTTTTATTGCCAGTGTTGATAACCTCAAATATCTTCAAAAAGAGGGCGACAATCTTTACAAGTTAGATGATATGAAACGTATGCATGGCAATGAAGAGAGTGGTGCTGTTGTGCAGGGATTTGTAGAGAAGAGTAATGTTAACGCTGTCAAGATGATGACACAGCTCATCGAGACAAACAGACTTGTCGGAATGTATCAAAAAGCAATGGATGCACAGATGAATGATATGGATAGAGATGCAATTGAAAAAATTGCAAGAAAATAAGCTAAGGATATAAAACTATGATGCAATCACTTTATACTGCTTCGACAGGAATGCTCGCAATGCAGACACAGATAGACACAACGGCTAATAATATTGCCAATGTGAATACAATCGGCTTTAAAAAATCCCGTGCGGAATTTGCAGACCTTATGTACCGTGTTATGGAATATGCAGGAACATCTACAAGTGATACGACGAAGTCCCCGACAGGTATTGAAGTAGGTCTTGGTGTACGACCTACAGCTGTAAATAAGATTTTTTCTGAAGGAAGTCTCAAGCAGACTGGAAATCAGCTTGATCTGGCAATAACAGGGAAAGGTTTTTTTAAGCTCGAACTTCCTGATGGAACACAAGTCTATACAAAAAACGGTGCCTTTAAGGTTGATCAAAATGGTACAATCGTCAATAGTGATGGTTATACACTTATTCCACAGATTGTTATCCCGCCTAATGCTACAAACATCAGTATTGGTACCGACGGTACAGTGACAGTAATACAGCCTGGACAGGTACAGGCAACACAAATCGGGCAGATTCAGACAACCGCCTTTATCAATCCTGCCGGTCTGCACTCTATGGGAAGTAATCTCTACCTTGAGACAGATGCATCAGGACAGCCTGTAGAAGGCGTGCCTGGGATTGATGGACTTGGAACATTGCGTCAAGGATTTGTTGAACTGAGTAATGTTGAACTAGTTGTTGAGCTGACAGACCTCATTACAGGGCAGCGTGCTTATGATGCCAACTCAAAAATTATTACTACAAGTGACCAAATGCTTCAGACTACAAATAATCTTAAACGTTAATAGTGTTTAATTAATTTTTCGAAATACAAGTTTGTTATTGATGATTTCAAACTTGATATTGGGGTTTATAGTAATGTCTCTTTTCTCTTTTACTGTGTGATTTTTATAATAAAAATAGTTTCTTTCACTGTCGTATTTCTGAGAACGGAGTGTGAGTTTTACTGTATGATTTTTCGCCTTAACCACATGCTTGATAACTGGTCTTCCATACTTCAAATCGACTGCAAACTCATAAGCATCTAAGTAAGAGTAGTGTTCTTGTTTTATGAAATGTTTTACTAGCTGCATCAATGGTAAGTTGAGAGGATAATGCTTGCGTGAGATACATCGAACATATGTTTTACCGCTTTTGTTGTACCAGCCGCTTTTATCTTTGTTGATATAGATATACTTTGCAAACTGTTTATGCTCTTTATCTGTCGAAGCAGACCAATAGATAGCCCCGGAATAATCAAGGCGGGTATTGTATTTTCTAAGTTTTAAGAGCTCTTTCTCATTTGGCAGTTCGAAGTCATCAATAAGGATATTTTTATTGATTGTAATTTGAAGGTTTTTACAATATCTGTCTGCGTTGTTCCAATCCATTTTTCGCTGTTTGTTGATTGTCTGATCTTGCCAAAAAATACCATCAATATACTTTAGACCATCAATCTCTTTCCAATGAATAAATCCCATAGAAATATCTCTTTTTTGTTTGAGCGCAATAGTAAGATTCGTGTCTTTTTGTAAATTAATCCATTCTTTGTGTGTGATATGTTTTTTTGCAGAGACTTCAATGTGATACTTTCCTCTTTTAAGCCAGATACCATCTTTGTATTTTGGTTTTATGTTAAGGATGCGAATACGTGTGCCGTTTGGTGTTTGAACATAAAGTTGAAACATATTGAGTTCTCTTTTATGTTTTAGCTGTAGTGTTGGCGGTTTGTCTGTAATTATTTTCTTAACAGGAACATCTTTACTGCCACAAGCAACAAAAAAAGCGATAAGGGTTAAAAAGAGTATCTTTATCAATCAAAAACTTTCAGTATTATTTCTTTAAGGATGATTATAACATACCTTATGATATTATATGATTATTGTTATAATTTATAGAAGAGGGGATAGACAAAATGTTGCAATTTTATAATAATCTCAATATTTCTAAAAAACTTAATTTTATGAATCTCTCAACAGCAATAATCGCAGGTATTGTTGCGATTTTTTTTATTGTTCTATATCAATATATTGACGGCACAAAAAGCATGAAATACCAAAGCAGAACTTTTTCTAAGGTTATTGCGCAAAATATTGCACCGGCAATTCTTTTTAAGGATGCAAAAAACATTCAAGACTCTTTGTCATCACTGAAATATGCAAAAAATATACTCGAAGCGTATGCACTCGATAAAAATGGAAAATTACTTGGTATGTATGTGCATGTAGAGCCATATAAAGAAAATAAAAGTATCAAAAAACTCAAATTAAAAGAGCAGCAATTTTGGAAAGGTCCTGAACTTTATACTATTACACCGGTTATTGTAGAGAAAAAACCTATTGGTTATCTCATCATAGTCCATTCAATGAACAGATTTATTATGCATTTGCTTATGCAAACATTTTTTATCACCCTCATCGTCATTATTTCTATACTCCTTACATCAAGATACTATAAAATCTTGAGTCGTAAAATCTTGGGTCCGATTTCGGAATTAAATGAGAGTACAACAAAAATAATCACTACAAAAACACTCAACACGCATGTAAAAGTGCATAACCATGATGAGATAGGAGAACTTGCTAAAAATTTCAATATCATGATATCTGAACTTGCAAAATATCATGAAGAGCTTAGCCGACAAAAAGACATACTTGCATACAAAGCAAATCATGATGAACTAACCGACTTGCCAAATAGGGCACTTTTTAATGACAGACTGGCTGTTGCTATGAAAAAAGCGCAGAGAAATAAAAGTGCACTTTCTATTTTCTTTTTAGATATAGACTACTTTAAACAGATAAACGATCAGTATGGCCATGATGTCGGAGATGAAATTTTAAAACGTTTTTCACAACGTCTTGGAGAGTGCCTGCGTGCTGCAGATACACTTGCCCGTATTGGCGGTGATGAGTTTATGATTATTCTTGAGGAGAACAAAGAATTAACAACTTCAAAAGCCGTTGCAAACAAAATTATAGAGGCGATGCAAAAGCCTATTGTTCTCGGTGAATCAGAATTGATGATAAGTACAAGCATAGGAATTGCAATCTACCCTCAGGATGCAAAAGATGCAGAAGAGTTGATAAAAAATTCGGATATGGCGATGTACAAGGCCAAAGAAGCAGGGCGTAATAATTTTAAATTTTTTAGCGAGCGTTAAAGGCTTTATAAAACTACAATCACTTTTTGGATATAATCGCAAAATTATTTAATTAATATATAGGATTTTATATGAGCACTGAAACAAATGCCCGTGGGGTACAAAAAGCAAACATAAACGGTAAAGTTTGGAAATTTGGGAAAGATGTTGACACAGACTTAATCATAGCAGCGCGTTACCTAAATACTTCAGTCCCTGAAGAGTTGGCAAAACATGTTATGGAAGATGCCGATCCAGGGTTTGTAGAGAAAATGACTCCGGGTGATGTCATAGTAGCCGATGAGAATTTTGGCTGTGGAAGCTCACGTGAGCATGCGCCAATAGCTCTAAAAGCTGCCGGTGTTGCTGCAATTGTTGCACCGACATTCGCTAGAATATTTTACAGAAATGCTTTTAATATGGGACTGCCTATTTTTGAACTTAAAGAGGCAAATGAGATAAAAGAAGGCGATGCAATCAGCATAGATATGAATGCCGGTACAATTACAAACAACACAAGTGGTAAAACATACAGCTTTACTCCGATTCCGGAATTTATGCAAGAGCTGATAGATGCAGGTGGATTGATGAACTTTGCACAAAATGAGATAGAAGGTAAAAAATAGATGAAATCATACAAAATAGCACTTATTAAAGGTGATGGAATTGGTCCAGAGATTGTTGATGAAGCGGTAAAAGTTTTAGATGCTGTAGCATCATACAGCGGTTTTCATTTTAACTATGAAGAGCTGCTTATGGGCGGTTGTGCGTATGACATTACAGGTGATCCACTTCCACAGGAGACTATTTCAGGCTCACTTAACTCCGATGCTGTCCTTTTTGGTGCAATCGGTGGTGAAAAATGGGACACACTTCCTCGTGAGAAACGTCCGGAAAGCGGACTTTTACGTTTTAGAAAAGAGCTTGGTGTTTATGCAAACTTGCGTCCTGCTGTAGTGTATGATGAACTTGCAAATGCATCATCACTTAAACCTGAGATTGTTCGCGGTGTTGATCTCATGGTTGTGCGTGAGCTTATAGGTGGTATCTACTTCGGTGAGCCAAAAGGACGTACGGAAGATAAAGGCTGGAACACTATGGTTTACAGCCGTGATGAGATTGTGCGTATCGCGCATCAGGCATTTAAAATCGCTATGACACGAAACAAACGTGTATGTTCAATAGATAAAGCAAATGTTCTTGATGTTTCACAGCTATGGCGTGAGACAGTAGTAGAGATTGCCAAAGAGTACCCTGAAGTGGAACTTTCACACATGTATGTAGATAATGCGGCAATGCAACTCATTCGTGACCCTAAACAGTTCGATGTTATGTTGACTGGAAATATCTTTGGTGATATCCTTTCTGATGAAGCTTCTATGCTTTCTGGCTCTATTGGTCTTTTACCATCGGCATCTGTCGGTGCAAAAATCGGTGTATATGAGCCTATCCATGGTTCAGCTCCAGACATTGCAGGGCAGGGAATTGCAAACCCAATCGCTACTATCTCGTCAGCGTCAATGATGCTTCGCTACGCTTTAAATGAAAATGCAGCAGCGGATAAAATAGATGCAGCGGTAAAACGCGCACTCGCTGAAGGTTACAGAACACAAGATTTGGCACAGTTTGATGCAAAAGAGATCTGTTCTACAAGCGAGATGGGTTCCATTATCGCAAATTACATCGAGAAGTAGAGTCTAAAAATATGCAGACACTCACTTTGGCAAATATTTATGAACTGCAGGGTTTAAAAGAGGAAGCTTTAGAGATCTATAAAGAGATTTTGAAAAAAGATCCTAATAACTCTGATGCGAAGATTGCTATAAGAAGATTGTCTGGTATGCGTAAAAAGTTTTTAAAAGTCAATACGCAGATGAAAGAGTTTTTTCTGAAGATGGATACAGATGTGGAATTTAAAGAGTTTGAAAGGTGGTTATTAAAAGCATGGAATTAAAAGATGTAATACTCTCAACACTGGCTGAGATGGAAGATGGCACCCAAGAGATAGAACAAACTCTAAAAAAAGAGAAACAGACTTTTGTCCCCAAACAGGAAGAATCACTTATACAAACAGCTGCAGAGGGGCACTCTAACAGCGAGAGCGAGCTAATGTATTTAAACTCCATCAGAGAGCGGCTTCTTGTCCTGTTTGAAGGCTTTCAAGCGCCAAACAATGCCAATATTGAAGCAAAAATAGATATGACACTAAATTTTTTAGAGTATACTCTTGCCACAATTGATGCAAGAGTCGAAAAATTGGAAAAAGGAAATATGAAGTGAGCCAATACCGTGTTTTAATAGATGCAAATGATGAAAAAGGCTTGGTTCATAAAGTCTCGAGTATTTTTTATAATTATGATTTGAATATTCTCTCAAACAGTGAATTTGTTGACAGAGAGAGCAATAAATTTTTTATGCGTTCTGTTGTTGACGGGGCTGTAGATAAAGAAGAGCTCAACGATGCAATCAGAAGAGTGCTTCCAAAAGGTTCAGGAATAAAAATTCTTGAGCCTGTAAAGAAAAATATCATCATTTTAGCTACAAAAGAGATGCATGCGCTTGGAGATATTCTGATTCGTCATGAAGCAGGAGAGCTTGCCGCGAACATTTTAGGAGTGGTTTCCAATTATGATGCACTGCAATCACTTGTAGAAAAGTTCGATATTCCTTATGTTACTGTGTCGCATGAAGGCATAGAGCGTTCTGAGCATGAGAGTAAAATAATTGAAGCCATTCAGAGTTTTGGGGATGTAGATTATATTGTTTTAGCAAAATATATGCGTATCTTAACACCTCGATTTGTTGAGACATTTGAAGATAAGATTATTAATATCCATCACTCATTCTTACCGGCATTTATAGGTGCAAATCCTTACAAACAGGCATATGACAGAGGTGTAAAAATCATCGGTGCAACAGCACATTTTGTAAATAACAATCTTGATGAGGGTCCGATTATTGCTCAGGAGGTCATCCATGTCAATCATGCATATGGATGGAGAGATATGCAGCGTTTGGGAAAAGATGTTGAGAAAGTTGTTCTCTCACGTGCACTTAAGCTTGCTCTTGAAGACAGAATTTTTGTCTATGCCAACAGAACGGTTATCTTTTAATGTCTTTTAACTTAGTATTAGTCAATCCACAGATTCCAAACAACACAGGTGCAATTGGCCGTCTTTGCGTCAATGCCGGTGCTACGCTGCACCTTATCAAACCCATAGGATTTGACATAGATGAAAAGGCAGTTCGCCGTGCCGGGCTTGATTATTGGAAAAAATTGGATTTAAAAGTTTGGGAATCTCTAGAAGAGTTCTTCAGTGAAAACACCATTTCAGACAATGCTCACTTCGCGACGACAAAGACAGAGAGACCTTACTTTGAAGCGAAGTTCAAAGAGGGAGACTTTATCTTTTTTGGCAGTGAAACAGCAGGAATTCCTGAAGAGATTTTAAACAGATACAAATCGCAAAATATTACGATTCCTATGACAAAAGAGGGCAGAAGTCTCAACTTGGCCATTAGTACTGGCATTGTTCTTTATGATGCTATTCGTCAAAATTATTCCACATTCAAGAAGGCATAAAATGAACTCTTTTATTGATACTCTCATGCTTATACTTTTTGTTCTTTTTATGGTTTTTATCTTTGGTGGTTACCATAAAACAAAATCAGCTCAAAGAGAGAAAGAGCGAGAAGAAAAAGAGAAACTCGAAAAAGAGAAAAACCCCTAAAAGATTTTCTCAGCCCATATTTCCATTTTACTTTCAAATCTCTCAAAGAGTGTTTCTGCATTTTTTATAAGAAGTGACATTGGGTCTCCTTTTTTTATTTATCTTGAAAAATAGTACATAAAAATATGTATTTATATAAATAATATGACAAATTGTCAAATTATTGTTGATTTTATTTCAAAATTAGACTATACTGTGAAATATTTATTTAAAAAGGGGTCAAAATGAATAGTTTCATTGATATAGTAGAAGAGATAAAAAGCATCATCTCTGCTGAATATGCACCAAAAAAAGTTTTTGACAAAGATGTCGCAGAAGTGTTAGGTATTACGCAGATGAATTTTGCGACAATGAAAAAGCGTAATAAAATTCCTTTTTCAGAGTTGATGGATTTTTGTGCTAAAAGAACTATCTCTATCAACTGGATGCTCTATGGGCAGTCACCTGAAAGCCTGGTAGAGGCTACAAACAACTATATGATAAAATACTTTACAGATATCAATGTGAGTGCTGGTGGTGGGGCTGAGAGTGATTTTGAAGCGATTGAAGAGTTGGAAATTCCTGAGCAGTTTGTATTTATGTTAGGTGGAGAGCGTGAACTGCAAAATATTGAAGCAATAAATGTCTCAGGTGACTCTATGGAGCCCACATTTAGTTATAATGACATCGTATTTATAAATAGAGTAAAAACAGATTTGAATCGTGGTGGTATTTTTACCATACGAACAGAAGCCGGACTTTTTATTAAGCGTGTACAGAAACGAATGGATGGAATGATAGATGTTATATCTGATAACTCTGTTTACCCTGCACAGGTTTTAAATCCTAATGAAGTGG
This sequence comes from Sulfurimonas sp., assembly GCA_027019325.1. Taxonomy (GTDB): domain Bacteria; phylum Campylobacterota; class Campylobacteria; order Campylobacterales; family Sulfurimonadaceae; genus Sulfurimonas. Next base: position 4,867 of record JALUWT010000209.1, on the reverse strand, counting down.
AAGTCATCGGTCGTGTTGTAAGTAGATTTGGTGATGTTGATTAAGGGAGTGTTTTGAGATATATTGCTTATATTTTTATTGCATTGTTATTTGCGGGATGTGCACAAAAACAGGATTTACAGCCAGATAAAAATGTTACAGAGCTTCCAAAGCCTGAACGTGTGTCTGACTTGTATAAAGTTGACCAGAATGTTTCAAGTTATCTGCATGGCATCCATGAACGTTATATCTCATCATTAGAGGAGTATGAAAAGAGTTATTTTAAACCCTGGAATATTCCTACCATAGACATCTCTTTAAAAGAAGCAATGTGGGCATATCGTTCTTTTAGAGTAGCTAATAGCTATGGAGAAAATCTACAGCCGCTCAAACAATCTTTTTTTGATGACATAAACGCACGCTCTAACTTTGCAGCCTATGCGACACTCAACAAGCCTGCAATCACACTGAAACTACTCAACATTAGAGCCTTCCCAACCGATAAACCGCTTTTAATGAACCCTAAAAAAGCAGGAGAGGGTTTCCCTTTTGATTATATGCAGAACTCTTCCATAGCTCCAAACAAACCTATTTTGGTCTCTCACTTCTCCAGAGACAAGGAGTGGGTTTTTATTGAAGCCAGTTTTGCATATGGCTGGGTAAAAACAAGAGATATAGCATTTGTGCCAAAAAAATATACAAAATTGTATGAAGAAGCCCAAAAAGAGTTTATAGTAAAAGAGTCTTATCCTATCTATGATGGGCAAAAGAACTTCCTCTTTCGTTCTCGTATAGGCATGATGCTGCCTGAGATTGAAGAGTATGGAGAGAAATATACTGTTTTGACTATCTCAAATTATAAAAATAGTGAAGCCTACTACATTCAGTCTGATCTACCAAAAGAGAGTGCACATAAAAATATTTTGAAATTTACTCAAGAGAATATTGCCAAGATTTTTAAAGAGGTCTCACATGTAAAGTATGGTTGGGGCGGCATGTATGGACAACGTGACTGCTCATCCATTCTACGTGATTTTTATGCACCCTTTGGTTTATGGCTTCCAAGAAACTCTTATGAGCAGAGTAAAGTAGGCAATGTTATCTCTTTTGAGGGCTTAAGTGATGCACAAAAAATAGCACTTATCAAAGAAAAAGCTGTTCCTTTTGAGACACTGTTGTACAAAAAAGGGCATATTTTACTTTTTGTTGGTCTAAAAAATGACAAAGTTATTGTATTTCATGCGACTTGGGGTGTAAAGACAAAAAAGAATGGCAAAGAGGGACGTTTTATCATAGGAAGACCTATTTTGAGTACCTTAGAGTTAGGAAGTAACCTTAAAGATTACGATAAAGAAGCTTCTCTGCTCACGCAGCTAAAGAGTATGAACATTCTCACGCAGTGAGACTAAGCTTTGATGTCTAAAAGTGTGCCAAACATCTCATCTTGTGTTTTTATGGCAGCAACATTTGCTTTTTCTACACCACCGATGACAACTTGATCAGGAAGCTCTTTTGCTAAATCTGTCTGGCTTTTTGAAGAACCATTGTCATCCGCTAATCTTGTTTGGGCTCTTACAGAGTTCTTTTCATCTACCATACGAGTGTCAGTTGGAATGAAGCCGTCACTGTTTACATTTGCAATATTATTTGCATTTGCATTCATAAAGACTTGATTTGCCTGCAAGGACGATACATTTGTTGAGATACTCATAGTGAACTCCTCATATATCTCATATTATAGCATGAAAATAGGCAGAGGAGTATAAAAATTTAGTGAAGATCGGCGTTGAGTTTAATCTCTCTTGTTGAACGAGATACTGTAATCTCTCCAGTCATAGAGTTTTGTCTGAAGTGAAGACCGCTTAAAAATGAGAGTTGTTTCGCTTTGAAAATCTCACCTTGCATGTTTGCATTTGTATTGACTTCCATGATTTTTTTCAACTGCTCAGGATAGATGGAAACTTTTGTGCCCTCTAAAATAGCAAGACCTGCATCAATGATACAGCCGTCACCTAAAGGAATACCACACACTGAGTTTGCACCTAAAAGACAGTTTTTACCGATGCTGATTGGGTTGCCGTCAGTTCCTGAAAGTACACCAAGTATGCTTGCGCCTCCACCAACATCACTTCCGTCACCAACGATAGCAGAAGATGAGATACGACCTTCAACCATACTCACACCTGTTGTTCCGGCATTGAAGTTAATGTAAGATGCACCCGGCATTACAGTAGTTCCTGCAGCGAGTTGTGCACCAAAACGAACTTTTGAAGTATCTAAGATACGTGTATTGTCCGCTGGAATGATGTGTTGTAAAAATCGTGGAAATTTATCTACAAAGTCAATGTGTGGATACTCATTTGCAAGTTTGAGTTCAATTTCAAATTCACGAAGGTAGTCAAGCTCGATTGGCTGACCGTTTGACCATGCAACATTAGGCAGTGCTCCAAAAGCACCATTGAGGTTAATCTCACGCAGACCTACTTTTGCAAGTGAAAGTGCATAAAGTTTGAGGTATGTCGCTTCTACTGACTCACATGCGCCGTCTTCAAAAAGAAAACATACTTTAAATTCACCCTCTAGGCTTCCACTGTTGATGATTTGAGAGTAAAGAGAAGAGACTACTTGAATATTTTTGTGTGCGTCACCGTGTGCTTCGTCAGAGTATGGTGTAAAAGCATTGAGACACGCTTTTAAAAACTCAATATTTATAGTACATACTGCTTCATTTTGTGTGAAATCTACTTCTACGCCTTGTTCTGCAAGTGCTTTGATGAAAATAGCCGCACTTCCAAAGTTCTCATCCCAGTTGATGAGAGGGTATGTCGCCTGAAGAGACTTGTCTACATTGAGTTGCCCTAAATCTACACGGCAGATACCAAATGCTAAAGGATCTTTATATCCCGGAGTTGTTGTTTTAATGTTCTCTATGAGTGCTTTAAAAGCATCAGTTGTTTGAATGACTTCCATTGAATTCTCGCTTAATTAATTTATTAGTCGAATTATACATAAAAACTCCTAATAAGATTTTATATATACTACTGATTATAATATTTAAAGTGGGTGTAATGAATAAATGGCTTGAGCTTTTAAAAAGTGATGATTATCTCGGAATTAAAAAGTATATAAAAAGTGGTGCAGACCTGCTAGAGACAAACGAAGGAGGGGAGAGTGTACTTGCCTGTGCTTTACGTGCAGGATGTGAGATGGAGACCTTGATGCTTCTCATTGAAAGTGGTGCCGATATATTTGACTTTGATGATGAGGGCGTGAGCATTTTTGATATGGCCATTACCTATGACAACTTTTCTATGGTTTCTTATATCATAGATCAGGGACTAGATGTCAACAAAACAACGAGAAAAAGTGGTTTTACCGCATTGATGGCTGCTGCGTGTTATGGGAGAGTTGAAATTGCCAAAGTACTTTTAGAAAAAGGTGCAGACCAACATGTTCAAGATTCAAAAGGTTTTAGCGCTATTGATTTTGCAAGGAAGATGAACAAAAAGTCTGTTCTTGAACTTCTGGATTATAATCCGGATGCTCCAAAAAACACTGACTACGCGAGATAGTACTCAGTAGGTAGCAGTTTATTCAAAAAACTTTGCCTGTTTTGAGTTGTCCAGAGGTTTTCTCTTCTCTTTAGCAAGCCACTCCTGCAGAAGAGATTCAATGACTTTGGAGAGGCTCATTTTATACCTGTCACGCGAATACTTCATCGCATCTTCCCATGTATGTCTGTCTATAAGTAGACTTCTGGTTATTTCATCTTTTGGTTTCACGCTACCCCTTCTGTTATGAAGCTTGTAGAAGCTCTATGAAACTTCTGTAGCTATCTACGATTTTTTGATTTTTTTGGCTTTTCATGTAAAACTCTATGGCTTTTTTTCCAAGACGTGGAATCTCATTTTTTACTGCCCATGAACTTACTGTACCTTCTGGAACTTCAAGAATCTCAGCAAGCTGTTTTTGTGTTATGTTTAACTCTTTGCAGATATTTTTTACAATATTTGATTTTTGTTTTTTTTGTTTTTTAACAGGATTGTTTGCCGCTTTCACTTTCACTTTTGGTTCTTCAGGCTTGTGCATTGTCACACCGCAGTTCTGTTCCATCCACTCTAACACATCAGAAGCATTAAGTACCCAGTCTCTTGTATGCAGTACTCTGACAACATCATGCGTAAATTGTTGGGCATGCTCTTCTGCTAACTCTTTAGAACTCAACTGAAAAAGTATGGAAAAAGCAAGTTGATTTGCACCTTTGGAATTATTTCCCCAGTCAAAGCCATTTTTGGAAGCGGAGTAGAGTTCTTCCCGTGTTGGGAGTTCTAACTCTCCGTAGGTGACAAATTTATTGCCAAGGAGTGTTCTGTGTCCTTTAAAGACATGGTTGTTCATAACAATTGCCATTGATTTCTCACTTATATTTTAAAAGTATAATGCTGCTGTGCCTCTTGGTGTGACTCATCTTTTTCAGCTATAAAAACGATGCGGTAAACAACATATATAAATGTAAAAAGCAATAAAAGTACCAATAACCAAACTAACATAGCAAAATTCCTTGATTTATAGTATATTAGACTCCTTGTATAACATGGATATATCTCAGCAAATTATAAAGAGTTTTAATCAAGGCAGATGTTCTTCAGCGTAACCATAGTTACGGTGAAGGTTGTCTAACGCAGAGTAAAGCTCTCTATAAATTGCCCAAAGGGAGGGATAAAAAAAGCGAACTTGCACAAAACTTTTTCTCACCGTAACTACGGCTACGCTTGCCCGCAGGAAATGCCCTTGGGGTACAAAAAAGATTTTGCACAATTTCATCTTTTTTTCTTCCCTCTGAGATATATCCATGTTATGCAAGGAGTCTATTAAATCGGCAGAATCT
>JALUWT010000208.1 GCA_027019325.1 Sulfurimonas sp. | reverse complement strand
GAGAGGGTCATTGCTCCCGAGTATACCCCTTACTGTAGTGACTTTTATACGCTTGGTTGTATTTGACTCATGATTTTTCAAGGTATTTGCATGGATTAATAAAGAGCTACAGACTAGAACCAAGATACTTTTTGTGAACATATATTTATTTTCCTAATACTATTTTATTATATTAATGATAATTGATATCAAGTATATAATTTCAGAAGTATAGACAATTTATTCTGACATATATCTTAAAATGAAAATTGTTATCAATTAAGTTATAGTGCAATATTAGCTATACTTATCTAATGATAATTAATATCAGTTTAATTAAGTCTTAAGAAACTTTTGATAAATTACAATTTCAATAATAACTATCAAATTAATGTCACTCAAAAACAAGGAAAAATGATATGACAAGAATTAAAATTCAGTACAGTGAGACATTAAATGCCGAATCTTAAAAAAATAACAACGGCGTTAAGCCTCGTAGTAGTTATGGCACTAGGAGCACAAGTAGCTTCTTTAGAAGATAGAGTGAAAGCACTTGACGAACAAAATACAGTACTTACAGAAGAAGTACTTGCTTCTCAGTCAGATGGATTTACGTTAGTAGATACTGAAAAGTCATATAATGGATTTGGTGCGGCTGCATCAAAAGTATATTTTTCTAAAAATCCACTTTCTGTAGGTGGGTATGGTGGCTTTTTCTCTGTATCTTATGAGTTACATTCTAACTCTGCACACAATTCTTGCGTGACTTTGTTGAAACTTTCTGCTTTTAATGTAGCTAGAAGATGATGGCTAGAGAGTAATGACGCATCGATAGCTGTTATCTTAGGAACAATAACTACAGACTCTTTTTTCAAAGAACCACTTGCTATATCTTTGTTCCCAATGATGATACCTTTTCTGTTTAAGTTGCTAGTCAAAGGTAAGATGAGTACATCCTCTTTTGTATGTATGGTGGTAGTGTTTACCTCTATGGCGTCTATGCCCAGCTTGGCATGTTTCAGTGCCTCTTCACTGGGGATAGTGCTATTCTCTTCCCCAAAATGATACAACTCTTTAGAGATAGACCCTATCGTGATGTCAAAATACCCTTGTGTGTCTTGATAATACTGTTTCGACTTCTCAATAGCCTCTGCCAAATAGGCATCGTAAGGTACTTGGTGTGTATGGTTAAGCCTATAGACCAACGCTTCACTGTCATAAGAAGAGAGGGAGTGTTCTATGTGACGGATGAGATTAAAACTTTGTGAGATTTGTCTGTTGTGTTGCTCTTCTAGGCTTATGTGCACAAAAGTACCCATGAGGGCTTGGGTACGGGTTTGGAGTGGGGTGGAGAGTAGGAGGATGGGGAGGAGTGAAAAGAGTAAGAGTATTTTTATTAACATAAAAGAAGTATAGCATAGGATTTTAATTTATGTTATAATCACTCTATGAATACAAAACAAGAGATACTCTCATTTTTACAAGAGCATAAAGCAGAACTATTGTCACGCTTTCATGTGAGTACCATAGGGCTTTTTGGGTCATTTTCTCGTGGAGAAGAGCATCCTAGTAGTGATGTAGATATACTTGTAGATTTCGATGAAGATGTCACAGACTTTTATACGGTAAAGTCAGCACTAAGAGAGTATCTCTCAACTTCTTTTGGCAGAAGCATTGACCTTGCACGACAAAAGTACCTCAAACCTCATGCCAAAGAGCAGATACTGAAAGATGTTATCTATATCTAGTTATGTCAAATACACAGTTTAATTTACACTCGTTCCCACTCTCCTGAGTGGGAATGCATAGTTAATATTCATAGGCATTCCACCAGAGGACTGGAGGAATGAGACAAAGAGACAATATTAAGGTTTTATTGGAGAAATGATGAAAAGTTATGAAGAAAAAATGCTAGAAGCATTTATAGGAAAACCAAAAAAATATGAATGGTACAAAAAATCATTTAATACATTTAATTCAAATGGTATATTGAATACACCTTGGAATTGGAGCTGGTGGGCATTTTTTGGTGGAGCTACCTTTCTATTGCACAGAAAAATTTATTTAGCTTCACTTATTATATATATTTTAGCAATCCAATTTCATATTTCTTTATTGCTTCTTTCTGGCGTGACAGAACACACTCCAGTAAAGGGTATTGGTATTCCATTATTTACAATATTTAGTGTATTTTTTCTATTTTTCAGAGTTCTATCAGGGGGATATGCTACCTTTTTTATTTATATGCGCTATTTAAAGAAAAAACTTAAAATAGAATCAACTGTAAGTGATGAAAATGAACGTATTTTGGAAATGCAAAAGATTGGGGGATATCATAAATGGTACTATATTATTTTTATATCCCTTATCCTATTTTCTCTACTTCATGCTATCTTGATTCCAAAGTTAATAGCTTATAATGCATGCTACTAAGATAGAATGTTAACTCGTAACGAAGCTCCAGAGACTGGAAAGAAGTGCTTCTTTCGCAGTCTCTGGAGCTGTTGAACGAGTAAAAATACCCAAATAACGAAATAGAAAAATAACTAAACAAGAGGAAGTACC
>JALUWT010000207.1 GCA_027019325.1 Sulfurimonas sp. | reverse complement strand
TTGCATGTGGAGCAATTACTTTTGCCGTAGCAACAGAAAAATCACTTGTTAAAACAGAGCCCTCCCCCTTGGCAGTTTTTTCTCCCTGCAGCAGAAGCTTCAATGTCTCATCTGCTCGTTTTTTCGGCGTAGCAGCTGCAACACCATTACTATGGATAGCTTTTGCACTTACTATCTGCTGTGTTGAAATTTCAGCACTTTTTTGCACCTTAAAAAGTAATGTTTCTTTAGGTAATGGCTTTTGTTGTGTTTTTATCTGCGCATCAAGCCCTGCCTCATCTATAGCATCACTGTTGGTCTTGAGATCTTTTTTAAGATGTTTCGCTTTTACATCCAAGACAGTACTCTCTAATCCCACAGCACTGCTCACCTGTTTCTTTGAGACAGTTTCTTTTTTCATATCAAGAGTTTGTATTGCATCACTTTTTGTCTCTGCACTCTTTATCTGCGGACGGATCTCTTCAAGTGTAATCTTTGAAATATCAACACCGATTTTTTTAGCAACCTGCACCAAACCTTTGAGAGTTTTTGGCAGTTTATCTATCTCCGAACGCTTAAAACCTTCAGTATTTATGATTTTGTCTTTGAGATATGCTTTGGCATCTTTTATGAGCAGTTTAAAATCTTGTGGTGAAAGTGCTGCTTTTACTTCCGGATTTATCCCCAAAAGTTCTAAAGCTTTAGACTCTTTAGAAGTTTTCACATCCCCTTTTGCATCATTAAGAGATAAAACAAGCGCACCATTTTGTACAGCTTTATCGCCCTCTTTAATACCTTTTAAAAGAGCGGAAAAGGAGAGAACACCCTCACTTTTTTCTCCCTTAGAACCTAAATGGGAGACAGTTGCAGACGTGGGTGTTTCTTGTTTTAAATCTAAGGCAATCACACGCTGCTCCTTCGCATTTATCTCTTAAAATAGAGAGGTTTTTAGAAGAAATAGCATATTTTGTTCCATTTTATAAATTATTCGTTTATAATGTCGATATGAAGCTTATGAAATATCTCCTTGTTTTAATTCTACCGACACTACTGTTTTGCGAAAAGATTTACGATACGCAGTTCTCCAAAGAAAATCGTGCTGCGATGGAGAACAAAAAAATAAAGTGTAGATGGGTCTGCGACAAGAAGATATACACAGAACAAAAAATAAGTGAAGCTGTCTCTTTTTATAAAAATTCTAAATATTATAAGTTTGAGAAAAAAGAGTTTTAGAGATGCCCTTTAGTAATCTCTTGTAAATCTATCTAAACAGTGCAGGTCATTTTTAAAAAATGTTCCGACACTGTCTTGCATGCCCTCAAGTAGTGCTTTAGCTGTTTCACCGTCAGCAGGATAAGAGAGTAAAAAAGATTTTAAATACTGGGCAAAAAACTCATCAAACATTTTTTTAACTATCTCTGCACCATACTTGTCCGTATAAGGAAGGACAAAAAAGTAATCGCTCTCATGATTAACAATAGCATCAGAGGCGCGTAGAATCTCTAAAAGTGCCGCATCTACAACATCTTGAGATATTCCAGAAAAATTACAGTACAAAAGTGTAAAACTCTCCGCTCTGTTTTCATCAAGTCTGTCAGATATACCAATGTTAAGAGAGAGCAACTGCTCGAAATTGTCAAAAGAGAAATGAATTCCTGCCATAAATCAACCTTTTTACTTATTTGACTTCTTATATTTACAATAGTATAACAAAAATTGTATGAACTTTATGCCAAAATAGTCCGAATCATAATCGCATAGTGTAAAACAAAGAGGTTAACAAAAAAGATAAAAAGAGAAGAGCCGCGTGAGATAAAGTTTTCAAGATTTGTTCTTGGTCTGTTGTTCGTTCTGTAGGCAATGAAAAAATGGACAATAGTTGCTATAACCAAAGAGAGGACAAGCCAAAGTTTCATTTTTAAAAGCTCTGCAACTTTACTTGTGTCATCACTCAGCAGCAGGTGAAGCAAACCATCTGTCTGGATCATAATCACACCACTCACTAAAAGAATCAACAAGGATACAAGCTCAAAATAACCAAAAATAGGACCAACATGGGGGTAAACTTCTTTTTGCTTCTCTTTATCTGTCAAAGTAATGCCTAAAACAAACATAAAGATGGAGCCACCTATCCAGGCAATGGCAGCTAAGAGATGAAAATGTATTAAATAGGTCAAACTAACTCTCCACGTTTAAGTTTTGTGATTTTATCGCGATATTTACGGATGTAAAATGCTTTCTCCTCAAAAGAGATGTTTGTTGCAAAATTTACCTTTTTCAACTCTCGCTCATAGTACTTTGTCAAAAAAGTTATCAGTTCGGCATTGAGCGATTCTTCATCTTTTAAAGCGCGGACTCCTTCATCGATTGTTATCTCCATAAGCTCCGGTGCATCACTTTTACCGGCAAGCGCCAAGGAGAATTCTCTTGCGTGAAACTGCAATAAAGAGGGGTCAATGACATCTAAAATATGGTCAATAAATTCAGGATGCTCCATCACTGTTTTAATGAGTGAGAGTTCCCACATATCTTTATGGGTATTTTTTTGCATCAATGGCGCATTTTGCATACTGTTTTGTTGCCCAGAGTTGAGCCGGATAAGCGAAGGTGATACTCCCAGCCCGCCCAAACGTGAAGCGAGGTAGGTTCTGTATTCCTCTTGCAGTATCGGTGAAAGTGTTTTAAGATATGCCACACCCTCAGCCATACAGCTCTCTTTTTCTTTTGGATCGTGTAGGTTGTACAGTGAGAGTATCTCACTTAGCACAAATTCTATGAAAGGTTTTGCTCCTCGAAACATATCACTAAGCTCTTCAACTCTTCCCTCTTTTACCATATCAGCAGGGTCAAGTCCTCCCTCAAAGACAACTACGCCGCCGTTAAATCCGCTCGCACTGAGTAGTCTTGATGCTTTTAGTGCTGCTGCACGGCCGGCCTTATCACCATCATATGCCATCACAACTCTTGGGCTTCCTTTTCTCAGTAGCGGCAGGTGCTCTTGCGTGAGCGCTGTTCCAAGCGTAGCTACTGCATTATCAAAACCTGCCTGATGGAGCATAACAACATCGAGATACCCTTCAGTGATGATAATTTCCTGCTTTTTATAAAGTGCCTGCTTTGCTAGATGGTAAGCATACAAAAGGCGGGATTTATTAAAAAGAGGTGTTTCCGGAGAGTTGACATACTTTGCCTGATGCCCTGTAATCGTACGGCCGCCAAAACCGACAACCGTACCGTTTGCGGAGTAAATCGGAAAAGTAATCCGCTCAATAAAACGGGCATAGGTTTGGTTGCGTGAGGGTTCATACCCTACAACACCCACATCAATAGCTTCTTTTACAGGGAATTGTTCTCGTTTTATAAAATTGAGTGTTTCATGAGAAGCAGGCGCATAGCCAATGCCGAACTTCTCGATGGAACTCTCATAAATTCCACGTTCCTGTAGATAGCTCACAGCAGTTTGGTTGCGTGAGAGGAGCGACTGGTACCATTCATTGAGTTTTTCCATAACCTGAGTGCGCGGTTTGTTATGTTTGTTATCGGTATAGGTGAGTGTAAAATTATAAGACTGGGCAAGTTTTTCAAGTGCTTCAGGGTAATTGAGCTTTTCATACTCCATCACAAATTTGACAGCATCTCCGCCCGCACCACAATTACCCACTGCAAAATGATTTGATAAAAAAGTGTGTGTACTATTACGGACAGTAATATCATACACCAATGCCTCATGTCCAATATTTTCAATTGATTTTACCCTCATAAAGAGATACTCTACTCCATCAATCTTCTGATAAAAACTCTCTATTGACTCTCTTTTTTTAAAGTAAATTGTATAAGATTTTTTATGATTTACGCTATTTTTATCTATAAATGCCTCGCTCACCCTACAAGAAGGTATTTTCTTGAGCGATATAGCCAAATCTAAAATTTGATTTGCCAGTGTTTGGCTTACTGTTTTATAAGTTCCTCGTGCATAGCAACCATCACCATCCATCAAACCTAAAAAGAGCGCCTCTCGGTACTCCTCTTTTAAGAAATTAAAGAAAAAAGGGTAACACTTGTTTACAGCTCCTTGACCAAATAGAGATTTAAAAATATATTCTAAATTTGTACTTGAAATTGTAACTTCAAGAGAGTTTTTTCTATTTTTAGGATAAAAAAGTTTTGCACTTTTATTAAAAATTCTCTTAACAAGCATAACAATTTTTTGAGCATACTCCTCCTCGTTTGCAGCAATTGAAAATTTAATACCACCACGATATGTACTCCCCTCAGCAACATAAAACCCCGCCAACCATAAAAAATCTGCATCAAGTATAATATTTTGTATCGGTTTTACTGGAGGTCCAAAGTTTTTTTTCTTAAAAAGTGAGCTAACATTGATCACACCCTCTGCCAGCATATGGCGCGCACTCGGATATAAAAAGTAATCACCAATTTTTACATCATTGGCAAATTTTCTTTCAATACAGAGTCCATACTCTTTAGATAGATGCTTTAAACGTCCATAAAACTTTAAAGGTCGTTCTTTTTCAACCCTCAAATAGGGAAGTTTTTCTACTGCAAACTCTTGAGAGATTAGTAACATATCGTGATTTTGTGTAAATGAGGAGTGCTCCTGTATCAAAGAAGTTGTAAAAGATAAAATATCAAATTCACTCGTGTGATGTACTGTTTCAATGACATCTGTAACAGTGCCATTAGCTGCAAAAACTTTATCACCTTCTTTAATATCTTGAATCTCTTTATATCCACTCGGAGTTACAATTTTTTGGTAAGGGGGCAAGCAGCCAAAACAATGATATATCTGTTTTTGAGGACTCACTACAAAAGAGGGTGATTTTTCATCATGAAAAGGGCAAGGGGCTTTAAAATTTCCCCCTGCTTTTTTCAGCTCCACATACGAACCGACAACATCAACAATATCAAGTCGTGCCTTTAAGGCTTCAATGGAGTCTTGGGAAATCATACAAGAATTATACGATAAGCATGGTTAAGAAGTGATTATCTTTTTATAATCCCATGCAAGTTCAGTTTAAAAATTGTACCAGAATCTACTTCACTCTCTAAAGTAATGGTAATACCAAGTTCTTCACACAGTTTTTTCACTATATGCAGTCCAATACCGATACCGCGTTCTTGTTCTTTATAAAAACGTTCAAAAACTTTTTTTGGATTTTGTATGCCTTGACCGGTATCTTCAATAAAGAGGGTATTGTCTTTAAATTGCACGATTACTCTGCCCTCTTTTTTATTGTATTTAGCGGCATTGGAGAGGAGATTGTCCACAATGCGTACAAAGGCATCCCTGTTTGTAAAGAGTGTAGGATTCTCTTGCATTGTAATGGAGAATGTCACATCTTTGAAGTTTGCATCTATGAGCGCTATACGCTCCTGCATAAGCTCGCGCAGCATAAACTCCTCTTTTTGACTTGCATGCGCATGCAGATAAGAACGGAGATTTGACTGCAAGTTTAAGATGTTTTGTACAGCATTTTCTATACGTCTGATTTGCGCTGTTTCTCCAAATTTACTTTTGAGCATTGCTATGTTTAGTCGCAGTGTAGAGAGCGGTGTATTAAAGTCATGCAATATGTCTTTAATAAACTCCTCTGTAAGGCGTAAGGCATTGCGCAGCGGTGAAAGAGCATAGAGAGCAAAAAGAAATGAGAGGGCAATAATAACAAACAAAACTAACAAAAATCGCAATCCGGAGCTCTGTCGAAGCGCTGTAAGATTTTGGTTATATTTACTTTTTTGCAGGTAAATTTTAAGATAGTTTGTTTGGGAGCCGGGAATAGTAAAGTAGGAGCTCAGAGCATCACTGTTTTTGTATAATTTGTAGAGTTCATGGCCGTCTTTGGGTACAAAATCTATTTTGTAATCTTTACACTGCAGATTAAAACTGCAGATTCGCATTTGTGAAAATATCTGCGCATCAAGTGTTTGTACCTCTTTTTCATAGTTAATAACAAAGAGTGCACCGATAAGCAGAGACTGAGAGATAAAAAAGAGTAAAAAACTCTTTATCAGGGATTCTTTTTCAACTTTTTTCAAGAATATACCCAACACCGCGAACATTTTTTATCGGCAGATTTGTACTGTGTTTAAATTTATTGAGCGCTACACGCAGTGCTGTATCTGACGGATTGACAAGACAATCCATTAAAATAGATTTGTCCAGAACATTGCCGATATTTTGCATGAAAATATCACATAGGCACTCTTGAACTTCTCCAAGAGAAATGAGCTTTTCATCGATGTGTAACTCTTTTTTCTCAGGAGAGTAGCGAAGATTTTTATATTTTATGTCTCTGTTTGCCTGCGTGAGTTTTGCCTTTACCCGAATCAGTAGTTCCTCCGGGAAAAAAGGCTTTTTGAGGTAATCATCAGCACCCACTTCAAAGCCTTTGGCAATGGTATTGAGATCTACCAAAGCACTGATGAAGATCGTCGGCGTTGTATCATCTGCCTCACGCAGACTCTTTAGAAGTTCAATGCCAGAGATATCAGGCACGTTAATGTCAAAAACATACAAATCATACTTGTTATCATACGAAGCATCAATGGCATCATTGCCGGTATGGACCATGTCGACATTGTAAGCAGACTCTTCTAAGAGTTCTTTAAGTGTTTCGGCTAGTTCATAATCATCTTCAAGTAAAAGTATATTTTTTTTCATTGTCTGCACTTAGAAGTAATACCCTAGTTTTATAGATGCTGCATGATCACTTGCCGTATTACTGAGACCATAGGCATAGAAAAATGTCATAAACCAATTTTTATCAATACTTTTGTACCCATAAAGTGAAGCAGTTTTCACATCTTCATATCCTTTATAAATACTATTTGACTGGTTATATGCAGCACTCATATAGAGACTGTTTGTGAGGTAGTAACCCATACCGGCACTATAAGCATTTGTATCTTGATAGCGGTAATCATACACATTACCTAATGAATCTTTCACACTTACATCGTCATCATTATTAAGCGTATAGGAGTAACCGGCAAAAATATTTGTTTTTGCCAATGCATAGCTGACATTCAATGAACCTGTATAGTCTGTGTTGTTATTGTTAAGTGATGTTTTATAGGTTGGTAAAGAAGCCCCTGCTCCCACACGAACAAGCAGATATTTTGTCAGTTTTATATTATATGCTGCTCCGACAAATGTATCATTCATTCCGTTTTCACTGTAAGCATGTCCATCTGTTTTATAGTATGATGTAGAAGCCTGCAATGAAAAATCTTTGTAATAATAATCTACTTGAAGTGAACTTGAATAGGTATCTGTCTGATTTAAAGAAGCAAAGTTTGAGCCGGAGTAATTTGCACCAACAATAATATCTGCGTGAGAGTTGCTTTTAGTGTGAGAAACGTTCAACTTCTTTTTTGTACAGCCGTTAATGTCAACCAAATCCATTAAAGGAGTATTTGGGCACTTGTCCACACTGTCAGCAACACCATCCATATCAGCATCAGAATAGGCCAACAATCCTGTTGAGAGCAAACTCAACATAGTAAAAAGTATAATTTTTTTCATTATTTTTTCCTTATTGAAGAAATACCCGCATAAAGTTATGCGGGTATTTTTGAATATTATTATATCCTTAACGACCTGCAGGCATATTAAAATTCATATTTTGTGATCCGCCTGTTGCTCCACTCATAGAACCACCATTCATATTCATAAATTGATTGCCGCTTTGTCTTTGATTCATATTTTGCATCTGTGTCATCTGCTCATTTGCTTGCATCTGCATCTCTTGTGCATGCTCAGTTGCTTTTTGTTTCATAGCACTGCCCATCTCTTGGCCATTTGCACCCATTGCCTGACCTGCTTGCATCTGTGTACCAGCTTGAGCCTGCATTTTTTGTTGCATTTCTTGTATAGCTGCCATACGGTCTGCTTGGTTCATAGTAGCCAATTTTTGTTTGAACTGATTCATAAGTTGCACACGTTCTTGTGCCGGAGCAGCTTGAATAGCTGCAATTTGTGCATCAACACTTACTGATGTTGAAGCAGTCTCATCTGCCATACCTAATGTTAATGCTCCAAGAAGAGCTACTGATAATGTAATTTTTGCAAATTTCATCTTAAATCCTTTGTGTTGTGATTTTAATTTTCAAACCCGAAAGTCACTTTTAAAGAAGCGACTTCCTTGTTTTGATGTTGGTATTATCACACAACATTGTTAGCGAAGTGTTAGCAGTAGACTACTTTTTTGTATCTTTATAAAAAAGCAGATACGTTGATGGCAGTATCAGCAGCGTCAAGAGTGTTGAGCTTATAATCCCTCCGGCAATAACGACAGAGAGCGGATACTGTATTTCACTTCCCACACCTGTTGCAAAAAGAAGCGGAAGTATGCCAAAAAGTGCTGTAAACGCTGTCATTAAAACAGGTCGTAAACGCAGGAGTGTTGCATCTTTAAGCACTGTTTTGAGTGCAACATCCGGAAATTTTGCACGCAATTCATCTATAAAACTCACCAGAACAATACCGTTGAGAATAGCAATGGCAAAAATAGCCAAAAATCCGACTATAGCAGAGACTGAAAGATAGATACCACTGAGAACAAGCGCAATAATGCCGCCTATAAACCCAAAAGGAACATTCATTAAAATCAATAAAGATTTTGAGAGTGAATTAAAAGCTGTATAGAGCAATAAAAGCACAAGCAAAATGGTTATTGGGATGATAATCATAAGTCTCTGCGTTGCCTCTTTCATATTTTTAAAGCTTCCTGCCCAGCTGATGTAGTAACCTGTAGGCATCTTTACTTTCTCTTTAATGAGAGTGTCAGCCTCTTTTACAAACGATGCCATATCACGCCCCTCGACATCCATTGAGAGCACCATGTAACGGCTCAGATTTTCCCGCTTTATAAAAGAAGCACCCTGCGCGATAGATATGTCACAGATTTGACCCAATGTAACGAGTTTGCCACTTTTTGAGCGTAGTGTCACGTTTTTAACCGCTTCAATATCCTTTTTCGCATCTTTAATCTTTGGCACAATACCAAAACGACGGATGCCCTCTATTTTTTGTGTAACACTCTCTTCCCCTATTCCGTTACGGATGACTTCCATTACCTCATCAACGCTGATGCCGTAGCGGGCAAGTGCAAGATAGTTTGGCGTGATTTTTATCTGCGCCTGTCCTAGCTGTGTCTCAATCTGCATCATCTTAAGCCCGTCAACATTTTTAATGGCAGATTGAATGTTTTGAGCAATTGCATCGAGCGTTTTTTGATTATCTCCATAAATTTTAATGGCAAGCTCTGCTTTTACTCCCTCAAGCAGCTCTTCTATACGCATCGCAATGGGTTGCGTAGGAACAAACTGCACAAAAGTAAACTTATGTTCCAGATCTTCACTCATCCTGTTTGTAAGTGCCGGCAGATCTGGAATATTCTCAGACTTCAGAGTAAGAAGAATCTCCATATAGTTTGGCTGCGCGGTTTCTCCTTTTTCACTTCTTCCTATCATAGAGAGTACTGACGAGACCTGCTCAGGATAGTTCTTCAATATATACTTCTCTACATCTTTCGCTGTTGCGTTTGACTGTGTGAGTGAAGTTCCCGGTATGGCAATCACTCTGTACATAATGGACTCTTCATTGAGTGTCGGCATAAACTCTCGTCCCTGCTGGGAGAGAATATAGGCAAGAATAACAAACACGACACTTACAACTGCCAAAATTTTCTTTCCATTATCAAGTGCAAGCAGTAAAAAGGGCGTGTAGAATTTTTTAATAACCCTCATAACAACATTTTCACCATGTTTTGTTGGCTTTAAAAGCAGTAAAATCAACACAGGGACTAAAACAAGTGCAACAAAAAGTGAACCTAGCATTACAAAGACAATGTTTATTGCCATCGGTGCATAGAGCTTCCCGGCAAGTCCACCGAGAGATAAAAGTGGTATAAAGACCGCGGCAATGATTAAAATGGCAAAAGTTATCGGCATCGCTACCTCTTTTGCCGCATCGCTCACAATCTTGAGCTTTGGAGCATCCGGTTCATCATGCAGTTTTCGAAAGCTGTTCTCAACCATCACGACCGTACCGTCAACTATCATTCCAACCGCAATGGCCAGACCACTTAAACTCATCAGGTTTGCACTGACATTATAGTACTGCATCAACAAAAAGGCTATAAGCAGTGATACAGGCAGTGACAAGATAACAATAAACGCTGAACGAAATTCAAACAAAAATAGAAACAGGACAATAGAGACCAAAACGATACCCGTCGTCAACGCTTCTGTCATAGTCCCTACTGCTTTATGGGTAATCTCTGTTCTGTCATAGAGTGTTTTAATATGTACACCTTCTGGAAGTGCGCTGTTTACAGTAGCAATCTTCTCTTTGATTCTCTCAACGACTTTAGCTGCATTGGTAGCACTGCGCTGCAGCACCATTCCCATCACTTCTTCTTGCCCGTCAATGCTGACAGCACCAAAACGGGGAGAAACACCTTTTTGTACCTCTGCCACATCGCCAATGGTGACAGCCTGACCCGCACTTGGTTTTATCACGGTATTTCGAATGTCATCGAGAGATTTGTAAAGTCCTGCGCCACGAATAAGATACTGCTCACGGTTAAATTCAAGATACTGCCCGCCGGCTGCCTGATTGGATTTTTGCAATGCTTGGACAATATCATCATACGTAATGCCGAAATCCTGTAGTTTTTTTGTATCCACTAAAACATTGTACTGTTTCTCATATCCACCCCAGCCGATGACCTCTTCCACTCCGCTGACACTTTTAAAAAGCGGTGTTACTATATACTCCTGCATCTCTCTAAGCTCAGAGAGCGTGTATTTTCCTGTTGTGTCCTTTATTTGGTACCAAAAAACCTGTCCCAATCCTGTTGAGTTTGGACCAAGCACGGGTTTTCCCCACCCTTTTGGAATACTTACCGTGGAGAGTCTCTCACTCACCAGCTGTCTTAAGAAGTATATATCCATATCATCATCAAAAAAGACAGAGACATAGGAGAGTCCAAAGATAGAGTTTGAGAGTATCAGTTTTACGCCTGCCATTCCGGAGAGTGCTGACTCTATGGGGTAAGTGACAAGTTTTTCTATATCCTCGGCAGAATTTCCGGGGCTCTCGGTAAAAATGACAACCTGCTTGGGTGTAATGTCCGGAAAGGCATCGACTGGAATATCTTTGTAGGCCTTAAAGCCAAAAGCAGATATCACTATAAAAAGCACAAGTACAAGTATTTTATACTTGAGTGAAAGTTCTATGATTTTATTTAACATATTCCTCTCCTAATCGCCGTCGCCGAGAGAAGATTTAAGCAGTGCTGATTTTACAAAATAGCTTTTACCACCCACATACTCCTCTCCCTGCGCTAGCCCGTCAACAGCGACATAATCCTCATCCGATGCAAGGATTTTGACGACCTTTATTGCATAAGGCACCGCTTCTTCCTCTTCTTTGACAGCTTCATTTTCATTTGGCACAAAAACAACCCATTCGTTATTGAAAAAACTGAGAGCCGATTTTTTGACAGCAAGATGTTTGAAACTTTTCCCAAAATAGAGTGTTGCCTCCACATACGCATCTATAAAAAGATTATCCACTTTTTCATCCACACTTGAGAGTACAATGACTCTTTGCGTCTCTTCATCAACCTTAGGCATTATCTGCGTGATATGCGTCTCTATCTTTTGCCCTGCATAATGTACAAATATCTTATCACCGAGCTTTGCTTTTGTCGCATACTCAATTGGCAGATACGATTTTATGTAGTACGCCTGCTCTTTTGCAATGTTCGCTATTGGGTCATTTTCACTTACAGAGGAGTGCAAAGGTTTTAAAAGCGCTGAAATTTTTCCGCCGCTGTGAGAGTAAAGCGTATAGTTGGCTGTTGCCTGTGTGAGCTGTTTGGTATTGATGCCCAAAGTAAGCAGTTGCGACTCCAAAGCATTGAGTTGTGCAGCTATAGTACTTTTTTTAATGCTCTCATTGTTGAGTTGGGACATTGAGGTCATCCCTTTATCATAAAGCTTCTGCAGTGCTTCATAATTTTTTTGTGATGATGCCAGTTGCTTTTTCAGTGCAAGATAATCAGCTGTCATTTTAGAAACTACAATAGACTCCATCAGTGCAATTTTCTGCCCTTTTTTAACTATCTGTGCCGGTTTTACGAAGTACTTCTCAAGATGCCCTGCAACGACTGAAGTGATGGCTTCCTGTGCATTTGAGAGTTGGATTACCTTTGCATTGAGCTTTTTTGACTCCGAAAAATCATGTACTCTGACTTGTTGTGTCGGTATCTCCGTGGCAAATACGCTTGCGCAGAGAAGTGTTAGTGGTAATAAAATTTTATTCATTATATACTCCTGTAAGGTAGTTATACCCTATGATATTTTTTTCTTTTTGTGTTTGAATCTCGATTAATTTCTCTTTTGTGCTAATCATCTGATTTTTTATGAGTTGCAGTTCAATAAGATTGATATTGGCTATTTTATAGCCATCTTCGTACATAAGCAGCAGCTCATTTTGTGATGCCTGCAGCTCTTGTGTACTCTTTTGCAGTGCTGTAAGTTTTTCTATTAAGCGTACAATTTTTTTCAATGTAAAGTTGTTCGCACTCTCTTTTTGTTCATACAAAAATGCTTTTGTCTGTGCCTGGAGTTTAGCGATTTGCTTCTCCTCTTTTTTCGTATTAAAAATCACAAGAGGAATATTGACACCCACACGGTAGATATCCTGGTCGGGCTCTTTTTCAAATTCGGCGCGCATGTTGACCCACTCAAGCTTATTGGCATTGAGTTCTGCTTTTGCAGTGGCCACTTTTTTCTCTGCCGCTAAAAAAGCAAGTTCTGGGGAGCTCAAAGTTTTATCATCTTTTTGCAGAGTGAAATTGTAATCTGTCCCAATCGCTCTTTGCTGTTTCAGACCTGCAAATGCTAAGAGATTATAGTAAGCATCTGTTTTTGCAAGATCAAGCGTATCTACACTGTTGTCAATACGCTTTACATCGAGTTTTGCCTGCAAATATTTTACCCGTGCAATCGTACCGTTCTCAAATCTTGCCTTAGATATTGCCGCAATCTTTTGTGAGATTGCAAGCTCTTCAAGTGCAAGATCTTTGAGTGTGACAAGGCGCTTATAAGCCACAAAACGAAGAGACAGCTTGCGTATAAAAGCAGCTCTGCTTAGACTCACGCTTGTTTTTGCACTCTGCTGTTGGCTCTGAGCAAGATTTTCTCTGTCATCACCTACGCCCCACAGACGCAGAGGCTGTGTAAACTCTACACGAAATCCGCTCTTATTGGAGCTAACTCCATTTTGTGAAAACTGTGAAGCTTCAAAGCCTAAAGTAGGGTTTTTATAACGCGTTGTAATCTTGCTTACTGCTTGGGCATTTTGCACTTTTAAACTGTTAGCCTGCAGATAAGGGCTGTTTTGCAGTGCATCTTCTTTAAAACTTTCAAAGTCTTGTGCACAGAGTGTTAGTGTTGTTAGTAGTGGTATAAACCATATTTTTTTCATTAAATATCCTAATGTATGTAAATTTTTGACAGAAGTCCAGGGTGATTGTTATTACGAAAAGATAGGTGGTTTTAAGAAGTTGTTATAAGGGGTGTAGCTGTAAATTTTTCCAAAGAAAGGAGGGGTATGTGAAAAGTAGTCATTTTCTAAAACAATGCTACTTTCAGGAAGGATGATATTTGTGTGAAACGCTGCGTGCATGTGACAGATATCACCATCTATATGCTCATCAAGCGTAGAAAAATCATGCACATATTCACTGACACCGCATTCATGTTTGTCTAGAGCATCAATGACATAGGCATGCAATGTATTAAAGGTCATTAATACAAGCAGAAGCCAAACAAACAGATTTTTTCTTTTCATAACTGCATTGACCCTTAGCTAGCACAACAACTTGGTGTTTCTTTGACAAAATAGGGTTTTATCATGTAATACAGAACAAAAGACCACAATACAAAAGTTGATGTCCATGCGATGATTCCAAAATTTTCATTCATGTGCACAAGTTCGCTGATACTTACATCACGAAAAAGATAATCAAGTCCGAGTCCAAAAACAATAGAGCCGACAATGATAGTTCCAAGATAAATATAAAGCGTTGTCGTTCCTAACATTTTCTTCACAACACCAATCGTTACCGTATTGGTTGCCGGTCCTGCACTTAAAAAGACAAAGGCGGCTCCCGGAGAGACACCTGCGAGCATTAAACCCGCAGCGATTGGCAGTGAGGCTGTCGCACAGACATACATCGGTACCGCAATAGCGATAACGATGATATAAGAGAGCCAGTTATACTTCACTAAAATCTCGCTCAAATTCTCTGGAACTGCTACAGTAATCAATGCCCCAAGAAGCAATCCAACCAAAAGAGGAGAGGCGATATCTTTTAATAATGTTCCAAAAGCATAAGAAAATGCCCGTGTTAAAAGGTTGCCTTTTTGCTCTTCACATGTACCACTGCAACAGCTTCCTTCACTACAACTCTCCTCTTCTTGTTTTGGAGTTGCAACGGCTGAAAAGCCCATTGCTGCATTTGGTGCAGTAGTCGGCGCTGCCATAGAGAAAGCGGCTTTTGGTTTTTCTTCTACTTCCTGCTCTTTTGCATACAAGTTTGTCAAGATTCCTGCGATGATGGAGATAATCATCGATGTCACTACTCTATAGATGGTAAAAGCCCAGCCAAACATTCCATAGGTTGCCAAAATAGAATCCACTCCTGTAATAGGCGTAGAGATGAGAAATGAAAGGGTTGAGCCGTTACTTGCACCACTCTTTTTAATCCCTGCTGCCAAAGGAATTACCCCGCACGAGCAGACAGGAAGTGGAATTCCAAAGATGGTCGACTTGATGACCGAGACGATGGAATCATGCCCAAGATGATCTTTTACAATGCTATCAGGCACAAGCTCATGTAAAAATCCTGCGAAGATCAGCCCAAACAAAATGTAAGGTGCCATCGCATTACTCAGATCAAGCAGTGCCGAGAAAAAAAGTGTTATATATTCCATTTTAGACTTAGTGTGTCTCTATCTTCACCGCACCGCATTTTGCACTGCCTTTTTTCATTGCACCACCGCATTTACCGCCGCCGCACTTCATACTTTTCATGCCTTTGTTTTTCATCTCACACATCTTGCCATTCATTGAACCGCCCCAACTCCCTTTGTAGTTGTCATACAACCACGCAGCAACCGTTGCGCGTTCTTCTTTACTTAAAGTTTTTCCAATTGGAGGCATCGTTCCAAATCGCTTGTAAGCCATCGGCATACAGAAGCCTTTTTCTTGTGAAGGGTTTTGAATGTAATCTTCTACAAAAGTAATGAACTCCGCACGCGTTGCAAGTTTCATCTTCAAACGTTTTGAGACCATCGGCATCGGCGGTGCTTTCATATCGCTCTTTTGCATCTTGCGCATCATCTTCTCACGCATTGCCATTTTCTCTTCTTGCGTGGCATTTTGCATCTTTGTGCGCATGTTTTGCATCTCTTGCTTACTCATCATCCCTTTGTTGGCATGACACATCGCACATTTTGCTTTGTAGATATCTTGACCATTAGAAGCATAGAGTGCACTCATAGTAATAAGAATGCCTAAAAATAACTTTTTCATAATAAAATCCTTTTGTGGTATAATTCATATAACAGAGCCACTTGCAGATTCCCACAAAAGCAGCTAATTTAAATTTTCAGTAG
>JALUWT010000206.1 GCA_027019325.1 Sulfurimonas sp. | reverse complement strand
TGCAATTGCCGCTTTATCAGTATTGCCAATTATTGGAAATAAATTTGTTGCAGGTACAATAAAATTAAAAGTTGCCAACTTAGAACAATTTGGTTTTGGTGTAGAAAAATCTTCGAGTGAATCTAGCTATTTATCTTCTAAAAAACATTTTGAATTTTTGCTCAAAGATGCAGATAAATTTGCAAAGTATCTCAACAAATATTCAGACAAGCAAATACCAATGTATGTCAATGCAGCCCTAGAGGGTGTCTTGATCGGTGTAGATATTCAATATAGCAACATCCCTTTTACAAAGGCGATTTCAATAGACATTTACCCTTTAGCCTTGTCTTCTAAAATGGCAGAGGATATTCAAAAGAACGACAAAAATGTCTATACGCATATAAAAAATATTTTAAAATCCAAGGGTATCTTATACCATATCAATTATAATGTAGCAAGTGAAAATTTTGATGGTTATTTAAAAGATGTAGATGAGTCTTTTCATTTGAAAAATGGGGCCCAGTTGCAATTTAAATTGCAAAAAGCAAACTATAAAGGAAACGGAGAGCTTATTGCTCCAAAGATGCTTATTGCAAATATTAAAACTATTGACTTGAGCATTGTAGATAAGAACGGAAAAATGAACTTTGCATTATCATCTCTGCATACCTCTTCTAATTTTAATTCTCATACAACGTATGTAAGTAGTGCTTCATTAGGCTCATTAGAGATGAATATTATGAGTAACAGAGAAAATATCACGGTATCAGCAAAAGATATGCAAGCAAACGCTTCTTCAAATGACCAAGGTGAGAAAGCAGAATTTAATGCTAAATCTTCTATCAAATCACTTGCCATACAATCGAATAAAGGAAGAGCAGATTTTAAAGATTTTTCTTATGATATCGCGCTCAATGGTTTAGATAAACAAGCCTTAGAAAAAATACGCGTTTTAGCTTTAAAAGCAGATGCAAATACAAACCGACAGATTCAAGAAGCAATACAAAAGTCCATTATAGAGCTATTCGCTCAAGGGATGCAGATAAAAATTGCAGACCTCTCTTTACAAAAGGCACTCCTCAATAACAAAGAAGATTTGGGTGGTTTTGATGTGAAAATGGATGTGAATGTTAAAAAAGATCTGGCATTGGCTTCAAAAATACAAACATCACCTATGTTACTCGCTCAAAATGTGGACATGACACTACATCTTAAGCTCTCAGAGCCTATGTATGCAAAATTTACACAAAATCAGCCAATGGCAAAAATGCTGCAGCAGTTTATTAAAAAAGATGGAGACAAAATTATTTTTGATATACTCTTTAAAGATGCTGCTTTAACAGTCAACGGAAAAGCGCTTAGATAGAGATGAAATATCTTTTTTTACTGCTCATAAGTTTACAGCTTTTTGCATCGACACTGCAGTTGGCAACATCTGCAAACCCGTCACGACTTAACCCGATTCTGGCAACAGATTCCTCTTCATCAGAGATAACGGGCTTTATATTTAACGGGCTTGTGAAATATGACAAAGATTCCAAAGAGATCATCGGAGATTTGGCAAAGAAGTTCTATTTTAAGAATGATACGACCTTGATATTTGAGCTGCATGAGGGTGTTAAGTGGCATGACGGCAAGCCTTTTAGTGCCGAGGATGTACTCTTTACCTACCAAACACTCATCTCCGACAAGATAGCTTCGCCTTACAGCTCGGGATTTCGTTTTGTTAAAGATGTGAAAGTCTTGAATGAGCATACAATAGAAGTAGATTACAAAAAACCTTACTTTAAAGCCTTAGAGACTTGGATGATGGGCATACTTCCCAAGCATATTTTAAAAGATGAAAAAAATCTGATGAACTCGAGTTTCAATACTCATCCAATCGGTACAGGCCCTTACAGGCTCACGCAGCTTGAATTTTCTAAAAATATTGAACTCACAGCCTTTAATGAGTACTTTGAAGGACGACCGAAAATTGACAAGATCTCTTTTCATGTCATAGCCGATCCGATGACACGGCTTTTGATGCTCAAAAATGGTGAACTTGACATTGGCAGCATCGAGCCGCTTGTCATGGAACGCCAACTCAAACGTGATTTTTTTGAGAAATTCAACATATATGAAAAGATATCTCTCTCTTACACCTACTTAGGATTTAATCTGCGTGAGAAGAAGTTTCAAGACCCGCGTGTGCGTGAGGCGCTCTCTTTGGCAGTTAACAGAGAAGAGTTGCTTGACATTCTCTTTTTTAAACATGCAAAAGTCTGTACAGGTCCTTTTCTTCCGGGAAGTAATGCTTTTAATCCTGATGTCAAAGCACCCAAACAAAACATCAAACGAGCAACAGAGCTGCTGCGTGAGGCAGGCTATGATGCAAAACATCCTTTTACTTTTGAGATAGCAACATCCAACTCAAGTTCCATTCGTCCCTATGCGGCAGAGATACTGCAGTATCAGCTTCAAAAAGCGGGCGTTGTGGTGAAGCTGCGTGTGATGGAGTGGCAGGCCTTTTTAAATATGGTGGTTTTCCCGCATAAGTTCGATGCGGTACTTTTGGGTTGGGGACTCTCGCCGACACCCGATCCTTATCTTTTTTGGGACAGTGCAAGTGACAAAAAAGGTGGTTTTAATCTTGTAGGCTACCATAATAAAAAAATGGACGCTCTCATAGAAAAATCACAATCTATTATAGACAAAGAGAAGCTTGGTAAAATGTGGCGTGAGATGTTTACCATCATCACACACGATAACCCCTATCTCTTTTTATACATTCCAAACTCCATCACAGCAGTCAATAAAAAGATTAAAAACATTCAGCCCGCACTTGGCGGTATCTGGCATAACTACATTTCATGGGAGAAATAGTGATACTACTTTTTGATTTAGACGGTACATTGATAGACTCGACAGAAGCAATACTGGAGAGCTTTCATCATGCTTTTGATTTTTATAACTATGGGTATCCGGATGATGAGGCCATTAAAGCGCTTATTGGACATCCGCTTGATTATATGTTCGCACATTTAGGCGTAAAAGAGGAAAAGGTCTGGGATTTTGTCAAAACATATAAAGAACATTATAGGGACATATCAACACAAAAGACAGTGCTGCTACCACATGCAAAAGAAGCGGTGGAGCTTGCAGCAACTTTTGCCAAGCTGGGTGTTGTGACGACAAAAACAGGAAAATATTCACAAGTGCTGATGGAGTATTTTGGAGTGATAGATAAGTTTGATGTGCTCATAGGAAGAGAGCATGTAGAGCATCCAAAGCCTAACGCAGAGCCTATTTTAAAGGCTTTAGAAGCTTTTGATAGAGAAGATAAAGAGGTCTGGATGATAGGCGATACTCAAATGGATCTTGTTGCAGCCGATGCAGCAGGCATAAATTCCATCGCTGTTTTAAGCGGATATGACTCACGTGATACACTGCAAAAATTTACTGATGTTATTTTTGATGATGCATATGAGGCTGTAAAGTGGCTGAAAAGTAGAAAATTATCACATAATGCGCTGACATTATAATCTATATTATATCATCAAGCTATATTTAAGTGCCGTTTACCTAAAATACAGATAAATAGAATTGATAGAAAATACTTAAATATTTCTTGAAAAAAGAGAAGGAGAATTTATGCTAGAAATTAGATGGCATAGTCGTGCGGGCCAGGGGGCTGTAACAGGTGCTAAAGGTTTGGCAGACGTTATTTCCACAACTGGAAAACAGGTGCAAGCGTTTGCATTCTATGGTTCGGCGAAGCGTGGAGCTGCAATGACTGCATATAACCGCGTAGATGATAAGGTAATTATGAATCACGAAAAATACATGGAACCAGACTATGTTTTTGTTATTGATCCTGCTCTAGTATATACATCTGATGTAACAGTCAATGGAAAAGAAAATACAAAATATATTATCACAACACACATGAATACAGAAGAGCTTATTGCTTCTCAGCCAAAACTTGAAGGCAAAGAAGTTTACACTGTTAATTGTATTAAAATTGCTCAGGAGACTATTGGTCGTCCTATTCCAAATACACCGATGCTTGGGGCATTTATGAAGATATCTGGAATGTATGATATAGAATTTTTTAAAGAGAGTATGCAGAGAATTCTTGCAAAATTACCTCAAAAAATTGTTGACGCGAATATGATTGCTATTCAGCGTGCATATGATGAAGTGAAATAAGGAGCTGATGATGGCAAACAAAGGTTGGGATGAATTTGAAATCGGAGCAATGCTTCGTACTTTTGAAGGTGAAGCAGGCGATATTGCAGCAACACTTCAAGAAGACCGTAATTATACACAAAACAGTTCTTTTACCGCTTCTGTAGCAGACTGGAGAATTGAAAAGCCGGTTTTTAATAAAGATTACTGTATTGATTGTCAATTTTGCTGGATTTACTGTCCGGATATTTCAATTATTTCAAGAGACAAAAAGATGATTGGTATAGATATGGATCACTGTAAAGGGTGTGGTATCTGTGTTGAGGTTTGTCCAACAAATCCAAAATCACTGTTAATGTTCCCAGAACTTGCAGATGAAGAGACAGAAATTGCTCAGTGGCCGAGCAAAGAAGAGAAGGAGAAATAGATGGCATTTGATAAAATGGAATTAAGAGATATCGAAGTATGGGATGGAAACTTCGCAGCGGCACAAGCCTTGCGACAGTGTCAGGTAGATGTTGTATCTGCATACCCAATTACGCCATCAACTCCAATTGTTGAGGGCTATGCAAAATTCAAGTCCGACAATTATGTTGAAGGTGAATTTGTAATGGTTGAGTCTGAGCATGCTGCAATGAGTGGCTGTATCGGTGCTGCTGCTGCAGGTGGACGTGTTGCAACTGCGACATCTTCACAAGGTTTGGCACTTATGTCTGAAACACTTTACCAGGCTTCTGGTATGCGTTTACCAATTGTACTTAACATTGTAAACCGTGCGCTTGCTGCACCTCTTAATGTAAATGGTGATCACTCAGATATGTACATGGTACGTGACAGTGGTTGGATTCAGTTTGATGCTTTTTCACCTCAAGAAGCATATGATTTAAACTTTATTGCTTTTAAAGTGGCAGAAGATCATGATGTAAGAATTCCTGCAATTGTAAATCAAGATGGTTTTATGACTTCGCATACTGCACAGGGTGTGCATACTATGGATGATGACACTGCGTTTGGTTTTGTTGGTGCGTATAAACCGATGAATGATATGCTTGATTTTGAACATCCAGTTACACATGGTGTCCAGACTGAAGAAGATTGGCACTTTGAGCATAAAGCACGTCAACACAATGATATGATGACAATCGTTCCAGGTAAAATCGATGAAGCATTTGCAGCATTTGAAAAACTGACAGGACGTAAATATAATCAAATAGAGAAGTATGATATGGATGATGCTGATGTAGCGGTTGTTTGTATGGGTACTTCAGTGGAAACAGCTCGTGAAGTTGCACTTGAGATGAGAGAAAAAGGAATTAAAGCAGGTGTTGTAGGTATTCGCGTATTGAGACCTTTTCCTTTTATGGCAATGGCGGACGCATTAAAAGATGTGAAAGCAGTTGCTTCACTCGATCGTTCAGCTCCAGGCGGAGCTGCCGGTGCACTTTTCAATGAAATCGCTGGTTGTCTATTTAACACAGATTCTAAAATGCTTCTTTCTGGATACATTTATGGTCTTGGTGGTCGTGACTTGACAAAAAAACATTTAGTCGATCTTTATACTGAGCTTCAAGCAAATGCTGATGCTGGTAAAGTACTTACACAACAACAACAGTTTATCGGTGTTCGTGGGCCGAAACTAGCTTATTTATAGGAAATTAGTATGAGTGAAATGAAAAAAATTAAAAACTTAAAAGAGTTTTCAACATCAGCAGATAGATTTGAAGGTGCAAACCTTCTTTGCCCTGGTTGTGCTCACTCTATCATTGTGCGTGAAGTATTAAATGCTACGAATGATGATTTGGTTCTTGCAGCTTCTACGGGATGTCTTGAAGTGTGTACAGCTGTTTATCCATATACATCTTGGGATGCTTCTTGGATTCATATCGGTTTTGAGAATGGTTCGACTGCAGTTGCAGGTGCTGAAGCAATGTATAAAGCACTTAAAACAAAAGGCCGTCTGAAGCAACCTGACCGTAATCCTAAGTTTGTTGCTTTTGGTGGTGATGGTGCATCTTATGACATCGGTTTTCAGTGGATTTCTGGATGTATGGAAAGAAACCATGACATGATGTATGTTGTACTTGACAATGAAGTCTATGCAAATACGGGTGGACAACGTTCATCTTCTACACCAATTGGTGCAAGTGCTACGACAACACCGGCAGGATCAATCTCTTATGGTGAGACAAGAAACAAAAAAGATATGATGGGAATCATGGCTGCACATAACATTCCATATGCGGCACAGGTTGCTCCAAACAAATGGAAAGATATGGTGAAAAAAATCCAAAAAGGTTTTGCAACTGAGGGTGCGGTATTTATAAATGCGGTATCTCCATGTACTACTGAGTGGAAATTTGATCCTAAAGATACTATGCACATAACGGATTTAGCAACAGATACATTGGTATTTCCACTGTATGAAATTATTGACGGACATGAGTTAAACATTACTTATCGTCCTAAAAATGTTGTACCTGTTGAAGAATACCTTGCAGCACAGGGACGTTTTAGACACCTGTTTAAAGATCAGTACAAGTACTTGATTAAAGAGTGGCAAGAGCGTGTAGACGCAAACTGGGCCTACTTGAACCGCCGTGAAGAAGCTCGCGTTTAGCGAAGTTCTAGCTTCACAGCATCTTGCACTTTGGGAGTCATCGGCAGACTATAAGTCTAGCCTCAAACTCCCAAAGCACAATCTACAGCAAATCTAAAACTTCTTTGTCTTGGTGTTGTTCTTCTTTATTTTTCTTTTTTATTAATAACCAAAAATTTCTTCTACTGTTCTAACTTTTATTAATTGATTATAATTGTATTCCTTGATATATATTAAGCCCTTACTAGGTACATTTCCGATACAATATACAATATACAATATACAATATACAATATACAATATACAATATAAGAGTAATAATGAAATTATTTTTCCTATTTATAATGACTTTTTCTACATTGTTATCTGCGTACAACATTGATCAGATGCTTGATTTGTACCGCAAAGACAGCGACCTTTCCAACAAAACAAAAAATGAATCCTTAGGGCACTTAACGGTCTATACCCGCGATGATATCGAGAGAATGCAGGCGCATAACTTAGGAGAATTACTCAACTCTCTGAGATCTTTTCGTTATGATGAGAATCTTTTTGGTATGCCAGATGTTTTACATACAGATCCTGGAATGTATGCAAGCGATGTTGTGAAAATCTTTATTAATGACCATGAAATTACATCTGCTTTTACGGGAAGTGGACTATTTATATATGGTAATATTGACCTAGGATTTGTTGACCATGTAGAAATATATGAGGGCAGTACATCAACTTATGTTAACTCTGAGCCTTCAATCGTTACAATCAAACTCTATTCTAAGGACCCAGCACGGGAACTTGGGGCTAATATTCAGGCATATGCCGGTTCAAGAGGAACAAATCATGAAAATGTTTCATACTCTTCTGCTTCTGAGGATTTAAAATATTATGTTTATGCAAGTCGTAGTGATATAGATAGGACACATTATGTGCATGATGGTTATAATCTCTCAAGGGATTATAAAAACAGCCATGCGCTGATGACGGTTGATTATAAAAAGATTAAAATGGGCGCTGAATACATTGACCATAAGATGGATCCGTTCTTGTCACTAAGCATGTTCGCAACACCCAAAAATGGTGATATAAGTTATAAGCTCAAAAGAGTAAGTGCGACAACGACTTTTTTACAAGATGATTCATTAAAACTTTCTCTCTCTTTTATACGAATCAATGAAAATCTCAATCTTAATATGGTTGGAACACGTTGGACAACAAACCCTTTAGCGCTTTTTTTATCACAAGATAGCTTAGTCTCTGAGAGTACAGATGATGTTTACAATGTAAAACTTGAAAAAAAGCTTGCCTATAAAGCAAATCATTTCATTATAGGCTCTGAGTATGTTAAAAAGTCAATGCATGATACAAAAACATACAATAATGGTGTATTGTCTACATCACCAACTTTAATAGATAACTCTATTCTCTCTTTTTATCTGCAGGATGATTATGCTCTGAGCGCAAATCAAATAGTGACTGCCTCTGTAAAACACAATGATTATCACAGCAAATCAGAGATAACACAGCGTAACTTTGATACTTTGCAGACTCGTTTGGGGTACATAGCTACTTCAAAAAGTAGTAGTTTTAAAGCATTTGCATCTCAAATGCAGCTGCCGACAGAGCAGTATGTACTGACATCCGTTCCCAATGCGGAAATAGAAGTGCTGCGTATAAGAGATGTTTCGGCTGAATACAGTAAAAACATTGAGAATCATACAATAGGCACATGTTTAGAGTATATTCAAAATGAAAATTCTCAAATAATGATTGCGCAGGGTGCTGCAAACTATTATAATAATTACAGTGCAAGTGTGAAGTATGATTATAAATTTAATCTCTTTAATAATCTCAAATCAATGGTGTATCTCAATAAATATATTAATCCGGTAACATTTGCAACAGAGACAGTAAATGGTGCTTTTGTACGACTTCTTAATACGTGGAGACGATTTGATATTTATAATGAAGCTGATTATTATCGGGTAAAAAAATCACCTATTAATGGTATTAATTATAATGTTGGTATTCGCTATAAGGCTACTGATTCGCTCATTTTCTCTGCGAAAGGGACAAATGTATTTAACACTGCTGCAAAAAGCAGATACAGTTATGTGCAAATGAATGGTTTTGTTCCTGAAGAAAAATCACTCTATATCTCTCCAATCGACAGAACTTTCACAGTCGGAATGGAGTATAGCTTTTGAAAACAGTCACTCTTTTTTTACTCTTAATACTATCTAGCAACATATCTGCTTCAGACTCCCATTGGGAAGCATTGATTTTAGAGAAAATGTTGGCGAGTATGACACATAAAAAAGAGATAACAATTTATTCTCAAGATAAACATTTAGAGAAGATATACCAAGATATGGATAGAGTTCGCAAAACAGATGATTGCGAAAAAGCAGATTTTGTGCTTGCTCATGTTGGAGTAAAAACGTCGTGCAAAAAACCGGAGATCGTTTTTAATTATGGTAATTACAAGGCTAATGCAAATGCTGTCGGTCTCTTTTTCTGGCAAAAAGGACGTCCGACAATTCGATTTTCATCTAAACGTCTACAGCAGTTTGGATTACAGGTAGAAGGGGAGTTGTCAAAATTTGTCTCATCAAAAAACTAATGCTTTAGTGAATAAAAAACTAATTCAATTGATTGTTTTAGTTCTTATTATCATATCTGTCTCATTTGTCTCTTACAAGGAGTATAAAAATACTTTAAAAGAGAC
Organism: Sulfurimonas sp.; assembly: GCA_027019325.1. Classification (GTDB taxonomy): domain Bacteria; phylum Campylobacterota; class Campylobacteria; order Campylobacterales; family Sulfurimonadaceae; genus Sulfurimonas. The sequence goes on along the minus strand of JALUWT010000206.1, from coordinate 18,854 downwards.
AACGAATAAACTAAATGAGAAGATAATTAATTTTCACTTTGAGACTTTTGCAGCGCTTTCAAAGATATACTTAAAAGATACACAGAATCACTTTGTGCAGGAAGTAGAAAAAAACAGAGAATTACGTAACAACTTTGAAGATATGCTGCGATTGATTAAGATATCGACTATACAAAACCTCTTTGTTATTACTAGAGACAGCGATAAAAATTACTCTTTTTTATTGGACAGCGACACAAATTCTACAACACGGTCAAATATGTCAGAACCATTTAATCCTCTTGGTGACTTTTGGAACAAGTGCTATGATCTGAAAAAGCCTCAGGTTTTTCATCATAAAAACAGTAAAGATTTATGGATCACTATAGCATACCCAATAGTTCAAAACAATCGTACTGTTGCATTGATAGGTGCAGACATCTCACATAATTTAGATGTAAATATACAAACAAAACTACAAAACTTCAGTAGTTTCTTTTTATGGATGCTTTTTCTAAGTGCCCTGTGGTTTATAGTTTTGTATCTTGCAACACTTTATTTTAGAAAAAAGGTTTATGAAGGTTACAGTGATCCTTTAACAGAGGTCTATAACAGAAAGTATCTATATGAGATTCTTATGAAAAAACTTTCACGGGAGTATCAGCTTTTTATGGTTGATATTGACTTTTTCAAAAAAGTGAATGATACATATGGACATGATGCCGGTGATGCTATACTTCAAGAAGTTTCTCAGCGACTCAACAATTTGATGCGTGATGAAGATTCTTTAATTCGTTATGGAGGAGAAGAGTTTTTAATATATACAACTCAATTAAATCCAAAACAGTGTAGTGAGTTTGCAAATCGTCTGAGAGAAAATGTAAAAGAAAAACCTATTGTTTATAAAGATATACTGTGTGAAATTACTGTTTCTATTGGCTGTAATCCATACGGAACTAAAAATGAATCATTTACTGAAATACTTAAAAAAGCGGATGAAGCATTATATGCGGCAAAAGTCTCTGGAAGAGATTGTGTAAAAGTAGCAGAGTAAGCTAACTTTTTTCTTTCAATCTTATTAAATCAAAATTTGATAAAATACAGCTAATACATTAGAAATAAAATTAAGGATATTTACTTATGCCATTACTAGACTCATTTACAGTTGACCATACAATTATGCCTGCTCCGGCAGTTCGCCGTGCGAAGGGAATGAAATCTCCATGTGGTGATGATATCACCGTTTTTGATTTGCGTTTTTACAAACCAAACAAAGATAAGATGGATGGACGTGGAATCCACACTTTAGAGCATCTTTTTGCCGGCTTTATGCGAGAGCACCTAAACTCTAAAAAGGTTGAGATCATTGACATCTCTCCTATGGGTTGTCGAACAGGTTTTTATATGTCAGTTCTTGGAACACCATCTGAGAAAAAAGTGGCAAAAGCATGGAAGCAATCTATGCAAGATGTCCTGAAGGTCAAAAGCAAAAAAGATATTCCAGAACTGAACATTTACCAGTGTGGAACATACAAAATGCACTCCCTTAAAAATGCCAAAAAAATCGCTTCAGATATTCTCAGCCATACAATAGGTATCATGGACAATGAAAAGATAAAACTTTCTAAGAAAAAATTAAAAGAGATAAACGGTTAATGCTGCTTGTTGTACCAATGGACTCTACAGATGTCCAAGAAGCAAAGATTACACCGGTCTTAGAAGCTAAAACATGGGCAGAGTTACGCATAGAAGAGGGAGAACTTGTGGAAGTTCTTCACGCAGATGCCTATGATGCTTTTGAAGCATGGCCGGGAGCTGTTGTTGTCAGTAATGATGGTGAGCCTGTCATGGATTTCATAAATATGTCTATGATAGTTCTCGTTGCCCATACACAAACAACGATTGATGAGATTGTAGAAGCTTACCTATTTCGTGAGCTCCACGATTTAGCCTATTAGTAAAGGTTTTGCATGGAGTTAAAACAGTTTTTAGAACTTTTTAACCCTCTGCCGGGTAACCACTACATTCAGATAACAACGGAAGTTGATGAAACAAGTGTCGCTTTGAATAAAATCATTCAAGAGGTAGATGGCGAGTTTCATTTAGCTGTTTATTCGCAAGAGGACTACGTGCTTCCTGCAGACCTACATGATGCTAAATTACAAGTAATCAATAAATTTAATACCCCTTTTAGAGCACTTCCAAGAGACAATGATATTGTCATTTTTAAAGATATCTTCTCACAACATACAAATCCTGAGATGCTGCTGCGAATTGCCTACACAACACTAGCAAACACAGCTGATATCATCATTATGGAAAAAAAGGGTATTATGGATATAGAAGTGACAAAAGAACTGCTAGAGAAGTTCGAGTTTCGTGCACCCAATGCCATAGATCTCCTTGATGAGTATGAGCTTATTATGGCAAAAAAGATGCACATGTGGGGGAATGGATTATAACTAATCTTCTGCCCCTTTATATTCTATCGAATCGATCTAAATCCATCACTTTATGCCATGCAGCTATAAAATCATCAATAAATTGCTCTTTTGTGTCATCTTGAGCATAAAATTCCGTTTGTGCTCTGAGTTGAGAGTTGGAACCAAAGATTAAATCTGCTCGTGTCGCTTTATATTTCATTTCACCGTTACTGTGTGATTTTCCTTCAAAAAGGCTTGATTCTTCATTTAACGGTCTCCATTCAATGTCCATATCTGTTAAATTGACAAAAAAATCATTACTAAGCGCTCCTATGTTGTCTGTTAAAACCCCATATGGATTTGCATTATAATTTACTCCAAGAACACGCATACCGCCAACTAAAACAGTCATCTCTGGAACACTCAGTGTCAACTGCTGTGCTTTATCGAGTAAGAGTTGTTCGGCAGGTACTTCACAACCAGTCTGTAGATAGTTTCTAAAAGCATCCCCTGTCGGCTCAAGGTAACTAAAACTATGTACATCAGTCTGCTCTTGTGTAGCATCATTTCTCCATGGCGTAAAAGGAACAGTTTTTTCATAGCCTCCTTTTTTTACAGCTTCTTCAAGAGCGGTATTTCCTGCTAAAATAATTATATCTGCCAATGAGATAGAACTCTCATGACGTGCATTAAACTCTTCTTGTATAGCTGTGAGTGCCTGTAAAACTTTTTGTAATTGTTGTGGTTCATTGACCTCCCATCCGTTTTGAGGGCTGAGTGCAACTCTTGCACCGTTGGCACCGCCTCTTTTGTCCGAGTTTCTAAATGTTGAAGCAGAGGACCAGGCTGTGTAGAGTAGCTGGGAGATGCTGAGAGAAGTGTTCAGAATTTTTGTTTTGAGCTCTTGAACCTCTTCATCATTGACAAGTGTGTAGTCTATGTTAGGAATTGGGTCTTGCCAAAGAAAATCATCTTGTGGTACTTCTGGCCCAAGGTAGCGTGACTTTGGACCCATATCTCGATGAGTCAACTTAAACCATGCCTTGGCAAAACTCTGAGCAAAGAGTTTTGGATCTTCTAAAAAGGAGCGTGAAATCTTTTCAAATTCAGGATCGAGTCTCAGAGCCAAATCTGTTGTAAACATAATAGTACTCTCTTTTTTACCTGCAATATGAGCATCAGGAGTTAAATCTTTTTCTTGCGGATTTATGGGTACCCATTGCCATGCGCCAGCAGGACTTTTTTGAAGGTTCCATTCATATTTAAAGAGTATTTCCAGGTAGCTGTTATCCCATTTTGTCGGTGTAGGTGTCCATGCACCCTCTAAGCCACTTGAAATTGTATCTGCCCCTTTAGCCTTGCCATAACTATTCTTCCAACCAAACCCTTGCTCCTCTAAAGGAGCTGCTTCCGGTTCAGGCCCTACATATTTCTCAGGGTTTGCAGCACCATGACTTTTGCCAAATGTATGTCCGCCGGCTATGAGTGCTATGGTTTCTGCATCACTCATTCCCATTCTTCTGAAACTCTCTCGGATGTCCTGTGCGGCAGCTAAGGCATTGGGTTCACCGTTTGGCCCTTCCGGGTTTACATAAATAAGTCCCATTTGCACAGCAGCTAATGGGTTATCAAGCCCGTTCTCTTTTGTGTGACGTTTATCTTGAAGCCATTCATTTTCATTTCCCCAGTAAATATCTTCTTCACCTTCCCAGATATCTTCACGACCTCCACCAAAACCATAGGTTTTAAACCCCATAGATTCCATGGCAACAGTGCCGGCTAGTATCATTAAGTCTGCCCAAGATATTTTATTGCCATATTTCTTTTTTACGGGCCACAAGAGACGGCGGGCTTTATCAAGATTGACATTGTCCGGCCAACTGTTTAGTGGAGCGAAACGCTGATTTCCTGTTGAAGCACCACCTCGTCCATCCATGATTCTGTAAGTACCGGCACTGTGCCATGCCATTCGGATAAAGAAAGGGCCATAGTGCCCATAATCTGCAGGCCACCACGCGACTGAATGTGTCATTAACTGCTCAAGATCTTTTTTTAGTTGCGTAAAATCAAGTTTTGTAAATGCTTCTTTATAAGATTCATCACTGTGTGTTGGCTTGAGTGCTGGAGGATTTTGCGTGAGAATTTTAAGATTTAATTGATTTGGCCACCATTTGGCAACTTCATTTTCACCTAGAAGAGTGTGTTTATATGCTTTCATTGTAGATCCTTTAGAGAAATATTTTACTTATGGAAAATATTTCTCTTCTAGTAGTATTGCAAAAATTAGCTTAAATAATAATTATTATCCTTTATTAAGATTTAAGAGAAGATGCTTTAGGGAAATTTTGACGAGTCTATGCTACAATTGTTCATATTAAGTGAAGGTCGTCTATGAAACTGCCAAAGATATCCATTAGTACAAATATTACGATAGCTTTTGGCCTTTTTTTTACTCTTTTTGCCTCTTTGTTTATATACCTTTCTTATTATTATGCACATAAACTTGCCCGTGAAGCAACACAGAATAATTTTACGCAATTAAGCCAAAGTATTAAATCTCATCTGGATGATAATTATGATGAAATAAATAATATAATGAGGATATTGTCACTTGATGCAAAAAGTTCTCTCCACGTAGAGGTTGATAGATTGCATCCTTTATATCCGGTAATGAAATATTTGCTCAAAGAACATCAATATCTGAATAAAATGTATGTTGTAGATAAGAATGACAATATGTTCGGGCTTATTGCCCTCAAAAGAGTAGATGCATCTAAGCAGCTTTTTCATGCGCCAAAAACAGCACAATATCTTGCTATTATTACTATAAAAGGTGTAACACATTACCTGTTCTTGGACAATAGTGGCAAGGTGCTTGCAAAGCGAAAAGTGCCTAGCACTTTTACACCGCAAACACAGCCTTGGTATGCAAACGTAAAGCAACAAGATACAATGCTGTTTACGAAACCTTACATCTTGGCACATTCAAAGCGCTTAGGCCTTAGCTTTGCAAAAAAAATGGGACACAATATTTTTGGTATCGATATGAACTTAGCAAGTTTGAACAATTATCTTGCACATTTGACCTCTAAAAATATTCGTATCCTTTTATATAACGATGCAGTTAAAAGTGTGTATGCAAGTTCCTCGAAACTGCAATTAACAAAGTTGCCACAGGGCTTACAAAATATTATTGATCGTAAAATATTTGACACAATCGTGGACTTTGAACTGCAAGGTAAAAAATATTATCTGTTAATTACCCGTTCGCCATTTATCGATCATGATCTTATTATTAGTTATATTCCTCAAAAAGTGATACTACAACCCTATATCAAGCAGATTGAAGAGATGTCTGCTTATATAGTGGCTATTATCATACTTTCTATTCCTCTTATCACCGTGTTTAGTCGTCTTTTGCGTAAACCAATCATGAAACTCATTCGTGAGAATGAGATGATAAAACAGAGAAAATTTGATGCGGTAAAACGTATAGACACCTTCATCAAAGAGTTCGATGAACTCTCAGAGTCACAATACGAGATGGCGCATGAAATTTGTGCTTATCAAAAATCACAAGAGGAGCTTTTAAACTCCATTATTAAACTTATCGCCGAAGCCATTGATGCAAAATCTCTTTATACAGGAGAGCATTGTAAACGGGTGCCGGAAATTGCTAAAATGCTTTTAGACAGAGCCAATGAAGATGAGACGATATTTAAAGATTTTCACTTTGAGGGTGCAGATAATTACAGAGCCTTTGAGATAGGCTCTTGGCTGCATGACTGCGGGAAGCTTACGACTCCGGAATATGTGATGGATAAGTCTACAAAACTTGAAACCATCTACAATCGTATTCATGAGATTCGGACTCGTTTTGAAGTACTGCTGCGTGATGCCAAGATTCATGAGTATGAAGTGCTTTTAGCAGGCGGGGAGAGAGAAAAAGCAAATGCAGCCTATGAAGCGACAAAAAAAGAGCTAATGGAAGAGTTTACTCTTGTCGCTAAGCTAAACATAGGCAGTGAATTTATGGATGCAACAGAGAAAGAGCAGATAGAAAAAATTGCTTCGCGAGAGTGGGTAAGAAATTTTGACAACACTCTTGGACTCTCGGAGGAGGAGAGAGAGCGTTTGCGTGAAGATGCTGTCACACTGCCGCAGCGTGAGAAAGTACTTGATGATAAAGCTTCGCACATCATTAAAAGAGTTAATTTTGACTATGAAGCTTATAAGAAAGAGGGCTTTAAACTTGAAGTGCCAGAGTATCAGTACAATCTTGGTGAAGTTTATAATCTCTGTGTAGAGAGAGGCACACTCAATGCAGAGGAGCGTTATAAAATTCAGGAGCATGTTATCATGACTATCAAGATGCTTGAGCAGATTCCTTTTCCAAAAGAGCTTCAAAATGTTCCAAAATATGCCGGAACGCATCATGAAACACTGATTGGTACGGGCTATCCTCGTAAACTCACAAAAGAGGAGTTGAGTATTCCAGAGCGTATTATGGCGGTTGCAGATATCTTTGAAGCGCTTACAGCTTCAGACAGACCCTATAAAAAGGCCAAAACACTTTCAGAGTCCCTGCGTATTATCTCCTTTATGGTCAAAGATGAATATATTGACAAAGATATTTTTATTCTCTTTTTGCGCTCAGGCATTTACCTTGAGTATGCGCATATACACCTGCGTGAGGAGCAGATAGATGCAGTCGATGTAGAAAAATTAATAGAGGAGATTTCATGAGTAGTTTTAATGATGAACTCCATGCCATGACGCTTAGTGAGGATGGCTCATACACAGCATACTCCAAAGAGTATGATGAGCATTACCACTCTACAAAAGACGGAGCGCTGAATGAATCACTGCTCAAGCATATTATTCCGGCATTTGAGCATGTACAAGAACGTGATGAAGTGAGTATACTCGATATCTGCTACGGGTTAGGGTTTAACACTTTGGCAACGATTTTATACTATCAGGAGCATGCTCCGCAAACAAAAGTGCGTATCTACTCACCCGAACTCGATGCCTCTTTGGTGAAATCACTGACAAACTTTAGCTATCCAAAAGCGTTTGAGCCTTTGCGTGAGATAATCAATGCAATCAGTGAAACGGGAGTCTATGAAGATGATAAATTATATATAGAAGTTTTTTTAGGAGATGCACGGGAGTATGTGAAAAAATTCAAGGGCACTTTTGACATAGTCTATCAGGATGCTTTCTCTCCTAGTACAAATCCCATTCTTTGGACAAAAGAGTATTTTAGCGATATAAAAAAAGCCATCAAAACGGATGGTATCCTTACAACATACTCAATTGCTTTGAAAACCCGCTTGGCACTGCATGAGAATGGATTTCATGTTTATTTGAACAAGGGTGAAAATTTTCGAAATGCAAGCCTTGCATCGCTTTTTGAGTTAGTGGATTATGAAGAAGTAGATATGCAGCATAAAATTTCCTGTAATTCTGATGTAAAAGCACTGAGTGATGATGATTTAGGAGTTGATTACCGCTAAAAACTCTTCACCGAACTGCTCATACTTTTTCATCCCAACCCCATTTACTTCGAGCATCTCTTCCTTGTTTGTCGGCATGTCATTTGCTAGATGTTTGAGTGTTTTGTCACTGAAGATGATGTAGGCCGGAACACCCATTTCACTTGCAAGTTCAGTTCGTTTCTCGCGGAGCTTCTCAAAAAGTTCTCTGTCAAAGTCAAACTCTTCAACCTGCCGTACGGCTTTTGCTTTTTTATCGACTTGAAGACGCGAAGATTTAATATCTACAAGTTTTTGAGATTTGAGAATTTCTATGGCATCTTGTGTGAGTTTGAGTGCTTTAAAATCTCCCATTGTGATGATCTTAAGCTCAAGCAAGCGTTCAATAATGACAAACCACTCTTTTTTACTCAGATGTCCGCCAATATCATAAACGGAGAGTTTGTCTGCATCATTTGCTAAAAGCTTTTGTTCCCGTGAACCTCGTAAGATATCGATGATGTAGTTCTTTCCAAAATTTTGCCCTGTTTTGTAGATGGTACTGAGCAGCATTTGTGCTTCTTTGGTGATGTCTTGACGTTTGTCATCGGCACTCAGGCAGTTGTCACATCTGTTTTGGCAGGCTTCAATATTATCATGAAAATAGTCCGCTATCTGTTTGTGAAAACATATCTCACCTGTTGCATATTTGTAGATGCTGTCTATTTTTGTATCAAGGTGATTTTTGTATACTTCGTCACTGATGTCTGTTAAAAATCTTTTATGTTGGGCGATATCGCCAGCATTAAAGAGTAACAGCGCTTCACTCTCTTCACCGTCACGCCCCGCACGCCCAATCTCCTGGTAATAGTTCTCCAGAGATTTTGGCAGACTCATATGCACGACAAAACGGATGTCACTTTTGTCTATGCCCATGCCAAAGGCGATGGTAGCTACCATGATATTCACCTTGTCATTGACAAAAATTCGAAAGTTCTGCTCTCGCTCTCGTGGGGGCATACCTGCGTGATAGGCAAGTGATTTGTATCCGCTTTGGTTTAAAAAAGTGCTGAGCTCTTCAGCTTTCTTGCGTGAGCTGACATAGATGATACCACTCTCATCCTGATGGCGCAGCAAAAAGTTTTTCAGTTGTGCCTGCCCATTGCCAATGCGTCTCTCTGCAGAGATAAAGATATTTTTACGAAAAACACTCCCTTTTAAAAGCAGAGGATTTTCAAGTCGTAGTTCACGCAGGATGTCATCGGTGACATTGTCTGTTGAGGTTGCTGTAAAAGCGGCGATACTTTTATTTGGAAAGTTTTGTTTGAGCTTTCCAAGCAGGCGGTAATCATTTCGAAATTCATGTCCCCACTGGCTGATACAGTGTGCTTCATCAATGACAAAAAAGTTGACCGGCAGGTTTTGTAGTATCTCAATAGTGTTGTTGGAGTTTAAACGTTCGGGTGAGAGGTAGAGAAATTTTAGTTGTCCGTTGTGTGCTTGCGTGAGGATATCATCTACTTCCTGATACGTTTGCGCAGAACTTATCATCGCAGCAGGAATCTTTTGTGCAAGGAGTGCAGCGACTTGATCTTGCATCAGCGCAATAAGTGGTGAGATAACAATTGTTATACCATCCATCATCATGGTCGGCAGTTGAAAAACAAGAGATTTCCCGCCGCCGGTTGGGAGTATCATAAGAAGATCCTGCCCCCGCAAAATAGCATCAACACCCTCTTCTTGCAAAGAGCGAAAACTGTTATGTCCGAAAATATCTTTTAAAACTTGATTTTTTATGATTTTGACCTAAAAAGAAGCAGAGATGGCATCGACTTCATCCCATGAAAGAGTATCTTTTGTATCTGTTTGGTGTTTGAGAATGTGCGCGATGTAGCGGGCAAACATATCTGTCTCTACATTGACACGGGAGCCTTTTTTGTAGTTCTTAAAAAGTGTCTCTTTCATTGTGTGGGGAATGATGGTAAGACGAAAACTTGTATCATTCACATCATTAACCGTTAGGCTCACGCCATCAATGGTGATTGAGCCTTTTGGCACGATGTAGGGGATGAATTGTTTATCTACTTTTATAAAAACATCATAAGAGTTACCACTGTTTTTTATCGCCTCCACTTCACCGACAGTGTCAACATGCCCTTGGACGATGTGCCCCTCAAATCTATCGCCCATAACCATAGCCGGCTCGATGTGAACTTCATTTTTGTAGTTCTCTATGGCAAGCAATTTTTGAGATTCGGGAGAGAGTTCTACACTAAAGCCGTCGTGATTGACTTCGATAACTGTCAGACATGCACCGTTAATAGCGATGGAATCGCCTAAAGCGGCTTTATACTGTGATTTGATAGTGAGCTTTGAGCCGATAAAACTTTTGACAGTAGCTACTTCTCGTATGAGTCCTGTGAACAAGTGTTTCCTTTGTTTTTATAAGTGTCTAAAAGACTATTTTACCATCTTCTTGAAGGTCGCGGATGATTTTTTTCGCTTTTTCGTGTCCGGCATAAGCAGCTTTACGACATAGGTCAAGCGCTTTGTCATTATCTGTTTCACAGCCTACACCCTGATCATACAGGAGTCCGAGATTGTACAGACCTTCGGGTACGCCTGCCTCTGCTGCGCGTGAGAAACAGATAAAACATTTCGCATCATCTTGCGCAACACCATGCCCCTCTTTATAGAGTGTTCCAAGGTTGTTAAAAGCTGCTGCGTGACCGCGTTTTGCCGCCTCTTCATACCAAAATGCCGCTTCTGAATAATTTTGCATACAGCCAAGTCCGCGCTCAAGCATAAGGCCGACTTCATATTGTGCCGGCGGTACTTCGCGGACAGCTGCTTCCATATGAAGTTCATGTGCTTTAAACATATCATGCTCTACGCCGCCCATTCCGTTTTCATATAAAATTGCAAGATTAAAAAGGGCATAAGGCTGTTTTGCTTCAGCCGCTTTTGTGTAGAGCTCAACTGTTTTTGCTTCATCAATCTCACAACCTTGTCCCATTTGGTGCATATAGCCTAAAGAGGCCATCGCATCCACATTGCCTTCTTGTGCTAATTGAGAGTAGAGCTCATAAGCTTTTTCATAATCCTGTGCATTGTATGCTGCATTTGCTTCTTGTATCATTTTTCCTCGTTCTCTGTTCTAATGTTTTGTCGAAAAACTGTTTGATTGCCTTTTGCGGCAGCTTTTGCTTTTCGTATTTTTTCTAGTAAATTTTCTTTCGTACTTAAGTGCTCGTCTCGGATTTTATGCTCATCACTGCCGTCAACAGCTGCATCGTAAACAAGCATCTGGGGAACATAATCTTTGAATAACTCTTTGCCCAACTTAAAAACCTCAATTAATTTACTTTATATTATGCAAATGATACTGAAAAATGATAAAATTCGCATTAAGATAATAGAAGTACAATTTAGAATTAATACTTCATAGAGGAGAGTTTGATTTTCTTCACGACTAGTAAATATTAAAAATGCAAAACTCGCTTCGCTCAAACAGTTGCATTTTTGCCTTTGGCACATATTTTCTATTCTAAAAATCAAAATCCTTACTTCAGTATTAGTTCTAAATTGTATGAATTGTGAGGGTATAAATGAATTATGATGTAATAGTAGTAGGTGGCGGTCACGCAGGTATTGAGGCCTCTTTATCTGCTGCTCGTATGGGAAATAGAACACTTTTGGTCTCAATGCTCGCTGAAAATGTGGGGGCAACTTCTTGTAATCCTGCTGTGGGTGGTTTGGCAAAAGGGCATTTGGTGCGTGAGATAGATGCACTTGGTGGTGAAATGGGTCTCATAACAGATGAGGCAGGGATTCAATTTCGAATTCTCAATCAGACAAAAGGTCCAGCCGTTCGTGGAAGCCGCGCGCAGATAGATATGGACAAATACCGTGTCATCGCGCGTAATACAGTTTTACATACACCAAAGCTCGATTTAGCACAAGATACAGTTGAATCTTTGATAGTTGAAGATGATGTCATCAAAGGTGTCAAAACAGCTCTTTTAAATGAGTACCATGCAAAAAAAGTCATCATAACAAGCGGAACTTTTTTAAACGGCATCATTCATGTCGGCGAAATTCAGCAAGTTGGTGGGCGTTTTGGGGAGCAGACAAGTGTCGGGCTCAGCGCTTCACTCAAAAATGACTGTAAGTTAAATATTGCCCGTTTGAAAACGGGAACATGTGCGCGTATTGACAGCTCTACAATTGATTTTTCTGTGATGGAAGAGCAGGGTGGGGACACACTTCCGAGTCCTTTCTCTTTTCGAACAGACAGAGAACTGTTTCGCAAAACGAAACAACAGCTACCTTGTTATATTGCCTATACGAATGAAGATACACACAGCATTATAGAGTCTAATTTCTACAGAGCACCGCTCTTTACAGGACAGATTGCAGGAAAATCACCGCGTTACTGTCCCTCAATTGAAGATAAGATAGACAAGTTTCCGGACAAAGATCGTCACCATCTCTTCATAGAACCCCAAACTGCTGACAATACGGAGTGTTACATCAATGGTATGAGTACATCACTGCCGCCTGATGTCCAGCGTGATATGATTCACTCTGTAAAAGGGATGGAAAATGCAAAAATTGTCCGTTACGGTTATGCCATAGAGTATGATTTTGTAGATCCGCGTGAGCTTAAACACTCGTTAGAGACAAAAAAAATCAAAGGACTCTACTGTGCAGGTCAGATCAATGGAACGACCGGCTACGAAGAAGCAGCAGCACAGGGAATTATGGCAGGCATAAATGCCTCTTTGTCACTGCAGGGTAAAGAAGCGCTGATATTGCGCCGTGATGAAGCTTACATAGGGGTTCTCATAGATGATCTTGTAACCAAAGGAACAAATGAGCCTTACAGAATGTTTACAAGCCGTGCAGAGTACAGACTGCTCCTGCGTGAGGAGAGTGCCGATACCCGTCTGGCGCAATATGGACATGAACTTGGGCTTATCTCTGATGCAGTATATGAAAAAGTCAAAATCAAAAAAGAGCAGATAATATATGGTGCGCAGTTGCTTGAAGATACGAAATTTACTCCAAATAAAGAGTTCAATGCCCTCTTAGAATCAATGGATGAAGCACCCATAAAAGATGTCTCGACAGCGCAGCAGCTTGTTGCAAGAAAGAGTTTTGATATCGAAAAAATGCTTACAATCGTTCCGGAACTCTCCAAGTTTGATGATTACATTAAAGAGGAGATTTTAGTCGAGGGAAAATATGCCCGTTACATCGACAAGCAGTCCCAAGAGATAGAACGCATGAAGAAATACCTGAAGATAAAAATCCCTGAAGGTTTTGATTTTACAGGTGTGAGCGGACTCTCTAAAGAGGTGCAGGAAAAGCTTGCTGCTTTTTCCCCGCCGACGCTGCAGGCTGCTATGAACATATCAGGCATTACACCGGCAGCCATTGAGATACTGCATATTTATATAAAAATGGCGCAAAAGAGTAAGAAAGCGGCTCAAAAGGAGGCGTAAATGCTGATGAATTTTACAAAGATCACTCTTGTCTTAGCAGGGCTTGCGGGCTCGGTTCTTTTTGGGAATGTAGATGATTTTGAGAGAAGTCAAGTAGGTAAAACTCCACAAGGATGGGAGTGCTCGAAAAGATATGCTCAAAAGTGGGCAGTTGAGCTCAACAAAGAAAAAACATCTTATATTCTCAGCCTCCTTAAAACAGATGCTTATGGTTCAGACTTTAATACCTGTTATAAAAAGATGAATTTTCTTAATGGTAATATTAGTGTGAAATTTCGAGCGAATTCCGGAGAAGGAGATCAGGGCGGTGGCATTATGTGGCGTGTGCAAGATGCAGATAACTACTATGTCGTTCGTTTTAATCCGCTGGAAGATAATCTCAGAGTCTATTATGTAAAAAAGGCAAACAGAAGCATGCTTAAGGGAGCAAATATTCATCTTGATGGTGACAAATGGCATACTCTAAAAGTGCTGCAAAACGGTGCTCACTACACGGTATATTTAGATGGAAAAAAGCGTCTGCAGGGTAGTGTTAGAATATTTCCCCGTGCTGGAGGTGTCGGTGTATGGACCAAAGCAGATGCACTCAGTAGTTTTGATGATTTAGAGATAATAAGGAAGTAGATGATGTCGCGGTATGTAAGTGGTTTGTTCCTCTTGTTAGCTCTTGTTGGATGTTCGCAAAAACCACAACAGCAAGTTGTTGTCTATGTCTCTGAAGATCAGGTTTTTTCTGAACCGATATTAAAAGATTTTGAACAAAAAACAGGCATTCATGTGCGGGCACTCTATGATACAGAAGAGTCAAAAAGTACAGGTGGCATGAACAGAATTTTGGCTGAGAGAGAAAACCCTCAGGCAGATGTTTACTGGGCAAATGAACCTATTCGTGCTGAGATTTTAAAGCAAAAGGCTCTTTTAGCACCCTATGTTTCTCAAAATGCACAGAGTATTCCGCAAACGTTTAAAGACAAAGATGGGTACTGGTGTGGTTTTTCCGCGAGAGCACGTGTTTTTATTGTTAATGACAAGCTGAAAAATTCACCGCAGGCTATAGCTGACTATACAAACAGCAACTATAAATCGAAAGCCGTTATAGCGAATCCTCTTTTTGGGACAACAACCTCACAGATTGCCGCACTTTTTTTGCAGTGGGGTAATGTAAAAACAGAAGCATTTATGCAGGCTTTCAAAACAAATGATGTAAAAATTGCCACAAGTAACGGGGAGAGTGCCGACTTTGTGGCAAGTGGCAGATACGTTTTTTCTCTGGTGGACAGTGATGATGTTGTCAGCCGGATGCGTGCAGGAAAGCCTGTGCATTTGGTGTATCCTGACCAAAAAAAAGGTGGCTTGGGTTGTTTTATAGTCCCCAATACAGTGATGCTCCTAAAAGGTGCACAGCATGAAAAAAATGCGAAAAAACTCATAGATTATCTTTTGAGTGATGCAGTTGAACGTAAACTCGCACAGGAAGATTGCGCACAAATACCACTGCATCCGCATCTCAAAGCACCAAAAGAGCTTAAAAGTATAGCTGACATTAGAGTGATGCAGGTTGATTATGCTGCAGTGGCACGAGAGATGCAAAAGATTCAGCCCTTTTTGAAAAAGTTCTCAGGTCTTTAAAAATGAGGATGCCGCAAAAAAGTATCTTTGCTTTTTTTATCGGCATCTATCTGCTTGTCGGATTTGTTCCTGTACTT
The DNA here is from genome assembly GCA_027019325.1 of Sulfurimonas sp. GTDB lineage: Bacteria > Campylobacterota > Campylobacteria > Campylobacterales > Sulfurimonadaceae > Sulfurimonas. The sequence continues at coordinate 3,762 of JALUWT010000206.1, read as the reverse complement.
ATTATGGGTGTAGAGAGCTTTTTTCAAGGTGGACATTTTTCACTTGCGCTTTATAGTGAGATATTTCACTCTGTGAAAAAATTGCAGCTCTTCTTTCAAACACTTCTACTAGCCTTGAGTGTTACCTTTTTAACATCTTTTTTTGGCATTGTATTTGGTCTCTTGCTTGAAAGAACAAATCTTCTTTTAAAGGGTGCTCTTTTAGCTCTTTTTACACTGCCGTTGTTGCTTCCCCCTTACATCGTTGCTTTGGCCTGGTCGCATCTTTTTGGTGAATGGTTTTTTGGTTTTTGGGGTGTAGTTTTTGTAGAATTTAGCATTTACTTGCCTATCCCCCTGCTGACAACGGTCATACTGCTGAAGATGATAAATCCAAAACTAGAAGATGCTGCACGGCTTTTTTTACCCTGGAGTAAAGTATTGCGATACATTACACTGCCTTTGATTGTGCCTTCTGTATTTCTTGTCAGCCTGCTTGTATTTTTACTGAGTTTTGGGAATTACAGTGTTGTGAATTTTTTACGTTTTAATACCATTATCGTAGAGAGCTTTGTAGAGTACAGCGCTTTTTATAACTACAGTGCCTCTTATGCGCTCTCTTTTTTATTTATTGTTTTTGTTATTATCTTGCTTATTGTTGAGAAATTTTACAATGCGAAAAAAAAGTATCAGGGAGTTTTTGAACATTTTCGCCTACAAAACACGCATTTGATAGATTTGAAAATCTATAAAATTCCACTCTCTTTTGGAATGATTTTTTTTGTCCTGTTTACAGTTGTTCTTCCAATTGCGCTTTTAATTGTTGAATCTTCGAGCCTGCATACCTATGTAGAAGCTTTTCATCTGGCAAAAGCAAGTATGCTGCGGACACTTTTGTATGCTGCATTGGGAGGCTTATCTATAACACTCTTTGGTTTTGTGAGCGCCTATGCCATTGAGAGGAAGTTGTTTCGTTTTGTCTGGGCAATGGATGGGATAACGCTCTTTTTGTTTGCCATGCCGAGTACACTGCTAGGGATGGCGCTTGTCCTCTTTTTTAACCACAGTTGGAGTAACTTTATCTATGCTTCATCACTTATTATCATCATCAGTTATACCATCAAATACAGTGCAATAAGCAACAGAATCTTTTTAGCAAATATGCAGCAGATTTCGCCATCTATGGAAGAAGCGACAGAGATGCTTGGGCTAAGTATGTTCCAACGTATTGGCTACATCACTCTTCCTCTTTTAAGTGGAGCTTTTATTTTTTCTTATCTTCTGAGTTTTATTTTTTTATTAAGAGATACAGATATAACTATGCTGCTTTATTCGGCAGGATACGATACTTTGGCGATTCGAACATTTACACTCATGGCAAATTCTCCTTTAGATATTATTGCTGCGCTGAGCGTGATGATGATTTGTATGGTGAGTCTGCCTTTTGCTCTTATTTACCTCTATTTTGTAAGGAGAAAAAATGATTCGTATTGAGAATCTCAGTAAAATCTATAATAATGAGAAAATTTTTGAGAATTTTTCTTTAATAATTGAGCGTGGAGAGCGGATAGTTCTTTTCGCAAAATCGGGTTCGGGAAAAACGACACTGCTGAGAATGATAGCCGGATTAGAGGCTTGTGCTGCAGGAAGGATTTTACTTGATGATGTTCTGCTCACAGAGGAGAAGAAAATTATTGTGCCGCCAGAGCAAAGAGGCATTGGCATGGTTTTTCAAGATCTGGCTCTCTGGCCGCATCTGCGTGTGGGTGAAAACATTACACTCGCTTTAAAAGTAAAGGGCATGAGAGCAAAAGAACGTCAACTGGCATTAGAGATGATGCTGCAAAAGGTGGGGCTTGAAGGCTTTGCAGACAAAAAGGTTTATGAGCTTTCCGGTGGAGAGCAGCAACGTGTTGCGCTGGCTCGAACACTCATAGTCAAACCAAAGATTATTTTGATGGATGAACCCCTTTCCAGTTTGGACAGGGAACTAGCTCTTATGCTGCGTGCAGAGATACTGCAATTGCAGCAGGAGTACGGATTTACTTTGCTCTATGTTACACACAATAAAGAAGAAGCTGAATTTTTAGCTACACGTATAATTGAACTCAAAGGAAGAGAAAAATGAAAACATACTACTATGTACATACAGGCCATAGAATAGGATTAGACAGGTTTCGCAGAGCGGTGGCAATACTCAATAATTTACAAGATGAAGACATTACACTCTTAACATCTGACTATAGAATAGCACAGGTGGCACGTGATTTTGGCATAGAGAAGAGTGTAGGTATCGATCTTGTCCGCAATATTCCTCAAATATCACATAATGGTGATAAGCTTATATTTGATTCGGCAGAAGCAAATCCACTTATGCTTGAAGATATGAGAGACTATTTTTCAGCATTCATTAGAATCAGTGATGATTCAAGTGATAAAAAAGCGGATAAAGAGTTTTTGATTTCTCCCTATTTGCAAGGAGAAGGCATCTGTAATGCTGTGGCTGTGCATGATGATTTTTTTGGGGAGTTTGAGAAAAGTGTAGAGTTGACATATTTTTTTGGTGATGATGATTATGAAAAAGATTTAGAGAAGCATTTTGATTTTATTGAAGCCCTAAATCCAAATCTTCAGCTAGGATTTTATTACTTTCTTGATTATGAAGATATGCTCAAAAAGAAGTTCAAAAATTATTTTGAATTTGAAGAGTATGAAGAGATGATACAATCGACAAAAATTCTTCTGAGTGCTTCACCTCAAGCTATTTTAGACTCTTTGGCAGCGGGTGGGAAACCTATTTATTTTCAAAGAGAAGATTATACAAGAGAATTTGTACCGCTTTTTGATAAATTGAATATTCCAATAGTAAATAATTATGATAAGAATCACATATCTGTGATAATAGAAACAATAAATGATAGAAAATATGAGAAAATAGAACGAAATGGTAACAAAATTGCATATTTTATAAAAGAGAACTTAAATTTATAAATAATTAAAACTTATTTGGTATATAATAAGACTTTAGATTAAAAAATTTCACAAGAAGTGAGTGAACATGAAAAATAGTAGCCGTAGAGGTTTTATGGGTAAAGCATTTGGTGCTGTCGCCGGTGTTGGTGCAGTAGCTTCTTTATATGCGATGAAAAGAAGTTGGGACCCCTTACCAAGCGTAAAAGCTGCAGGATTTACAACTCTTGATATGTCAGTATATAAAGAGAATGAACTCGTAGTAGAGAAATGGAGAGGGAAACCTATTTTTATTTTAAAACAGTCTAAAGAGATGTTAGATACTGAAAATAAAAATATGAGTGAAATCACTGGTAAAACAACAGAAGCAATGGATAAGAAGAGACTTATCAAAGTTGGAGACGCATACTTTTTAATGTGCGTCGGACTTTGTACACATCTTGGCTGTATTCCTGGATATAATCCTGATGAAAAGAATTTTCTTTGTGCATGCCACGGTGGTATGTATGATGATGCTGGTATGGTAACGAAATCTCCACCACCTCGTGGTTTTGATATTCCTCCATTTAAAATAGATGGTATGAAACTAATGTTAGGTGAATCATCACCTGAATATGAGAAAATGCTCGCTGATGGCGTAACACTTAAAGTATAAGTAAAAGGAAAAAAATGGCACATTTTACAAAAGCTACAAGCCTGCATGATTGGATGAATCAACGCCTTGGTGTTGATACATTAAATCGTGTTTTGGCAACAGAATATTGGATCCCTAAAAATATTAACTTTTTATGGGCGATGGGTATGATTCTTGCA
>JALUWT010000205.1 GCA_027019325.1 Sulfurimonas sp. | reverse complement strand
CTCTTTTGCCAGTCTCAAACGATTTGGGTAAACATCTTCAGCCAACATCGAGTCAGATATATCCATCGCTATCATGATGTCTGAACTTTTTGCTTTTATCTCTATTTTGCCCTCTTTTATAACAGGACCGGCAAGTGCGACAACGAGTAAAACACCTATGAGCATAAAAAGTGCATTTCTCGCTTTAAGCGTCAAGGTATTTGCACTCACTCGAAGTCTGTTCATAACTTCTTCTGAAAAGAAGCTTGCCTGTGCCTCTTTTTGCGTGAGCAAAAGGCCAAAAAGAATAAACAGAGGCGGCAGCATGTAGTATAAAAATTCTGGATGTAAAAAACTCATTATGCACTCCCTCTTCTGTTTCTCAAATAAATATAAAGCATTAAAGAAATAAGCCCGATAAAAAGCGGATAAAAATAGTAATACTTCAAGTATGTAAAAGTCTCATTTTTGATCTCTGATTTTTCGAGTTTGTTTATCTGCTTGTAAACAGCCTGTAACTCTTGTGCATTTGAAGCACCAAAAGCCACGCCACCTGTCTCTTTTGCGATTTTCATAAGTACCGCACGGTTGTAATCCTGCGCCCCGCTGCCAATTCCAATAGGATAAACTTTCACACCCTCTTTTTTTGCCAAGTCTATGGCAACATCAAGGGGAATCTTATCTACCTGTGGTGTCGAGTAACCATCTGTCAGCAATATTGCAACTTTTGACTTGGCTTTTGTCATTTTTAAAAGATTGACACCCTGCGCCAGTGCTTCATAGAGTGCTGTATATTTTCCTGCCATACCAACTTGCAGCTGCGAAACAATACGTGAGAGTATATGCTCATCATACGTAAGCGGTGAGGCAATAAAAGAGTACGCACCAAAGACGACAAGACCAATGTTGTCATTTTTTCTTTTTTGGATGAAGTCCCGTACTATTTTCTTTACCACATCAAATCGTGTGGCTGCAGGGTCAGCAGCATCAAACCCACGTGTTTCCATCGATCCCGATGCATCTAAGATCAAGGCTATTTCATGCCCTTTTTTGGGTGTAAGCTCATAAGGCTCATCTTTTACCGGCGACATCAAAGCCAAAATCAACATCACAATCCCCAGCCATTTCAGAAGAAAAAGCAGTTTAGAAGAGTTAATATTACTTTTCATAAACTGACTTGCGTGAGGAAAATACAGGGAAGGCAATTTCATCTTACAGAGCGTTTCACACGCAATAAAGAAAAAGATTACAAATAAAATTTTTGGAAATTCAAAATAAATCCCATCAAACATCGATCATACCTCTATATAATTCTATAATTCTTAATGTTTCACTATCGAAATCATCTACACTTTTTTTATACTTATACTTTTCTAAATTCTCTACCATATCATGATAGGTTTTATGATGCCTATCACTGTCATTTTCAAAGGTCGCACCATACTCCGTAAGCTCATACGCTGCTTTTTTTGTCTCACGCAGGTCTATATTGTTTAAAATTCTAAAATGCTCTTTTCTCAGATTAAATCTATTTTTTTCACGAAAATGTTTATATAAAAGATAGGCAGCAGCTAAAACAACAATAGTAACAATCGTCACAATACCTATAAAATAGTACAAAGAGTAATCGTCTATCTCAAGCAGCGGTTTAATGTCATGTAACGGTATCTGATTTGTCTGCATATTTTGCATTTATCTGCCCTCAAATAATCTTCGTAAAGCCACACCGACACTCTCATGGGTATATACTTTTGTAAAACGCACCTGATGCTTTCTAAATGTTGCGTAGAGTTCTCTGTCGTGCAGAGTCACTCTTTGTGCATACGATGCAACAGTGGAATCATTGAAATCACCCTCTAAAACATTACCACTTTCAGGATCTATAAGAGAAGCAAAACCCATTTTCGGCGGTTTCTCTTCTAAAATATCTCTGACGACAACAGCGACCACTTCATGTTTTTTTGCCAAGAGTTTAAAGTCCGGAATCTCAAAAAAATCACCCACTATAATAAGCAGAGATTTTCTGCGAAGTCTCTTAAACAAAGTATCGGCAAGAACTTTATAATCAGCTTTGTGATTCAAAGCCTCAAAATTCACTATCTCTTCTACATTTTTATGCACAGAAAAAAGTTTTTTACTCGGTTTAAGATGAGATTCCATCTTGTCTGTAAAAATGTATGAACTTAAAAGGTCACCATTCTTAATCGTTGAAAAACTGAGCATCGCTGTAATTTCAGCAATAACATCCTGCTTAAATCGTTTTGAGCCAAAATGTACACTTCCGTTAAGCATAGAAGCGATGACAACATTAAGTTCTCTCTCTTCACGAAATATCTTGATATATGGCTTTTGAAGCTTCGCTGTGATGTTCCAGTCAATATGGCGAATATCATCACCCGGCATATACTCACGCAACTCAATGAAGTCATAGCCCTCTCCTTGAAATATGGACGGGTTGTTTCCCACCATTTCAGAGAAGACCTGACGACGAGCACGAACAAGTATTTTTTGTAATTTGCTCACAATAGCACCCTTATGGAATCGCTACGGCTTCAAGCACTTTTTGAATAATCTCATCACTTGTTATGCCTTCCGCTTCTGCTTCATACGTGAGCACAATACGGTGACGCATTAACTCTTTTGCAATGTAAGCAACATCCACAGGCGTTACAAAATCTTTGTTTCGCATAAATGCCATAGCTTTTACCGCTTTAAACATGTCGATACTGACACGTGGCGATGCACCAAACTGAATGTAATCTTTAACCTCTTCAATCCCATACTGTTCTGGGTATCTCGTAGCATTGACAATTTCTATCATATACTTCTCGACCTCAACATCTACATGTATCTCACGCACAGCATTTTTCAATGCATCGAGCTCACCTTTTTCCAACACAGGCATAATGTTTTCAAACTTTCCGCTTGAGATTCTACGAGCGATTTCAAGCTCTTCTTCTTTTGTATTATAACCTACTACAAGTTTGAGCATAAAACGGTCAAGCTGCGCTTCAGGGAGCTGATAGACACCCTCTTGCTCAACAGGATTTTGTGTAGCCATAACGAAAAACGGAAGATCGATTTTAAAAGTGCTGTCACCGATAGTAACCTGCTTTTCCTGCATAACTTCAAGAAGTGCAGACTGGACTTTTGCAGGCGCACGGTTAATCTCATCTGCAAGTAAAAGGTTCGTAAATATAGGACCTTTTTTAATTTTAAACTGATTGTTTTGCGGATCATAGATTTCAGCACCTAAAATATCTGAAGGAAGAAGGTCAGGAGTAAACTGAGCACGTTTAAAGTCCAAACCAAGAGCTTTTGAAAGTGCATTTACCGTAGTTGTCTTTGCAAGCCCT
>JALUWT010000204.1 GCA_027019325.1 Sulfurimonas sp. | reverse complement strand
TTGTATAATACATCTAACCACTCAAGAAGAGTATAATCATACTCAAAGAGTCGGTTTGATGTAGATTGATTTTCTCGTTGAAGCCGTTATAATTATGATGAGCCTGTATGGGAGCTAAATTGCTAAACTGACAACTTGAGTGGAAACAGAGTCGGAGATAATCCAGGCTGCATTTACAAGCGAAAGTCAGGTTTAGTGAGTATCACATAGACATAAAGTCTATGCTACCGAACTCTTCACTTAATGGAGGTTCTTATGGATAATTATATCGGAATTGATGTTGCAAAAGCAACCATGCAAATTTACATACCTAAAAATGATTTAGATATAGAAATAGCAAATAATGAGAGTGGATTAAAAACACTCTATTCTAAACTAAAAAAACAGTATAAAAAACAGATAGATGATATAGTCTTTGTATACGAATCAACAGGAAGTTATTCAACATATTTAGAACAGTTTTCAGAGTCTAAGAGTATTAAATGCTTTAAAGTAGGTGCATACCAAAGTGCATCATTTTCTAAAGTTGTTAAAAATAGAAATAAGACAGATAGAATAGATGCAAGAATGTTGTCTAATATGCATGTAATAGCAACCGATGAAGACATTAAGATACCATCAAGAGATGTTAAAGCCCATCAGATAAGGTCTTACATCAAATATTATCAATCACTAGTAAAAGAGGAGATAAGAAGTAAAAACTATCTTGAAGCAGCTACTTTTAACTTAGAAGATAAATTTGTACTCAAACAAGTTGAGAAAAAAATCAAGAATATACAAAAAGAACAAGTGGATATTATAAGTAAAACTATGGAGATAATAAACTTCAATGAAAAATATAAAAAAGCCTATGAAAATATAACTTCCATCAAAGGTATTGGAGAGAAAAGTGGTATCATTCTTTTATATCTGTTTTTAAGGTATCCTAAGGCATCAAGACAACATGTGACAGCTCTATGTGGACTTGATCCAATACAAAGAACTTCTGGTACATCAGTACAACATAAAGAGAGAATATCTAAACAGGGACTATCATTAGTTAGAGCTATATTATTTATGCCAACAATGGTTGCAATACAGCATAATGAAGAGATGAAACTAATCTATGATAGATTAGTAGATAGAGGTAAACCAAAACCATTAGCTCAGATAGCAGTAATGAGAAAAATAATATTATTAGCTCACTCACTTTATAAAAATGATGAGATATATGATGAACGTAGGTACTTGAAATTTACTCAAATTAAAAAGGTGGACAATGTGAAATAGTTGATATTTTTAAGTGATTTTAAAGGTGGAAACTCCCATTCTCTGAATGGGAATGCATACTAAACATCACAACAAAATATGAAGTTCCCACACGAAGTATGGGAACGAGATGAAATTTCTCCTTAAGCTTCGTAATCCTTTTTAAACGCAACATATCTTTTTGCAGAAGCGTATAGCTCTGCAACCTCTTCATCGTTCAACTCTCGAACAACTTTTGCGGGAGAGCCGATGATGAGTGAACGGGGTGGGAAAACTTTGCCTTTTGTCACAAGTGCACCTGCTCCTACAATGCTCTCTTTTCCGATAACAGCACCATCCAAGATGGTGGCACTCATTCCAATTAAGCAGGCATCTTCAATGGTGCAGCCATGCAGCATAACACGGTGTCCGACTGTGACATCATTACCTATAACAGTGGGATTTCCTGTAGATTTGTCGCCGTTTTTATAGTGCGTGACATGTATCATGGAGAGATCTTGCACATTGGTTCTGTCTCCAATTGAGATGTAGTGGACATCTCCACGAACGACACAGCCAAACCAGATGGAACAATCTTCGCCAACAGTTACATCACCGATGACATCTGCTGAGGGAGCTATCCAAGTGCCTTTTTTAACTGTAGGCAGAATATCTTTAAATTTATGAACCATTTTTGCTCCTAACTCTCAATAAAGAGACGGTTTACAAGTTGTTGTACATAAGTAGAGGTCTCTTTTTTCGTTGCTTTGGCAATTTTGTTGACATAATCTTCTAAAAGTTTATGGTTGTTAATCGCTTTTTGTCCGTCATGTTTGAGTTTTACATAGGTTCCGTCATTTTTAAGTTCATGGGAGAGCACATTGTCAGAACATTGCAGTTTTAAAATTTGAATAATTTTTTTCTGTGCAGATTCATCTTTAATGGCAGTTAAAAGCTCAATACGTCGTACAAGATTTCTTGGCATCCAGTCTGCACTTGAGATATAGACTTGTGATGCATCATTTTTAAAATAAAATGCGCGCGCATGTTCAAGATATTTTCCGAGTATTGAGATAACTCTGATATTCTCACTTACCCCTTCTATACCCGGTTTGAGACAGCAAATACCACGAACGATAAGTTCCACTGTGACACCTGCCTGACTAGCTTTGTAAAGTGCGCGGATAACATCCTCATCAACGAGTGAGTTGATTTTTGCGATGATATGACCATTTGCGCCTTGTCTTGTCTCATTATGGATGAGTGAGAGTAGTTTTGGTTTTATCTGTGAGGGTGCCATATAGAGTTCGTTGAGTTTTCCTTTTTTACTAAAGCCTGTTAAAAAGTGAAAGAAGCGTGTCAAATCATTGGTAACAACATCTTTAGATGTCATATAACTCATATCAGTATATATTTTTGCTGTGGAAGGGTTGTAGTTTCCTGTTCCGAGGTGGGCATACTGTTTGAGCTTACCATTTTTTCTACGTGTGACGAGGGCTGCTTTTGCATGCACTTTAAAGCCTTTGATACCATAGATAACATGTGCACCTGATTTTTCTAATGCTTTTGCCCAGATAAGGTTGTTCTCCTCATCAAAACGCGCTTTAAGCTCAACCATAACAGTCACCTGTTTCCCGCTTTCACTCGCATCCATCAATGCTTTTACAATAGGCGAATTCGTTCCTGAACGGTAGAGTGTCATTTTGATAGAGACTACATCAGGGTCTTTTGCCGCAACTTGAATGAGTTTGATAACCGGTTCGAAACTCTCATAGGGATGGTACATCAAAACATCTTGCTTTTCCAGAGTTGCAAAGATATCTTCACTCGTGTCAAATGGCGGAAGAATTTTTGGTTTGAACGGTGGCAGTAGTAGATGTGCAAAGTCTCTGTTTGAGACTATTTGCCATAAAGAAGAAAGATTCAAAAAAGTGTGAAAGGTGTAAATGTCATCTTTATAAACATTCGTATGTTTGTTAATAAAGTTGATAATCTCATCATCGGCATTGGACCCGACTTCAAGACGTACCATCTCCCCTTTACGACGAAGCTTAAGTCCCTCTTCAAGGATCTCCATAAAGTCATCCGCTTCTTCCTCTTCAATGGCGATATCAGCATTACGTGTTACACGAAAGGGTGCGTATTTTATGAGCGAGTAGCCAGGAAAAAGTTCATCGACATGTTTCTCCACAAGACTCTCAATAGGAACATAAATACCACTGCCAAGCTCGACAAAACGGTTCAGTACGCGTGGAACTCGGATGATTCCGAAGCGTTCAATGTTTTCATTGTCATCGTCACGCAGTTTTACAATGAGACCAAAACTGAGGTTGTTGAGGTGTGGAAAAGGGTGTGTAGCATCAACGGCAATAGGGATAATAACAGGGTAAATGTTTTCATTGAAATATTGATTAACTTTATGCTTTTCTTGATTTGTGAGCTCTTCATATATCTTTACACTAATCCCTTCGGGTTCAAGCTTTTTAAGGATTTCACTTCGGCAGTGCTCTACTACCTGCTGCTCTTGATGCAGATAGTTTCTTATCTCACGCAACTGCTGCAGTGGTGTGAGCTTGTCCGGACCAGAGACAATAATACCTGCAGCAAAAAGCTTTTTTAGCCCTGCAACACGAATCATGTAAAATTCATCTAGATTTGTGCCATAGATGGCGAGAAATTTAAGGCGCTCTAAGAGAGGTAGAGAGTTGTCTTGCGCCTGTTTGAGAACTCTTGTATTGAATTGTAACCATGAAATTTCACGGTTGTTATAAAGATTTGGATTTTTTAAATTAAGCATCGATTATAATCCTGATAAAATATTTTTCTTATTATATCCAAATTATTTGATGACACCTGTTCCTTTGTAATTGGCTGCGTGATAGATAGTTACACCATATTTGCGTGCGTAGTACTCCATTAAAAGTTTTTGAATTGTTGGCTCGATTGAAGGAGCAAACCAGGCATTGTTGCTGATGGCGATGAGGTATTTGACATCACCACTGTAGAGTTCTTTACAGGTTGCTTCATAGCAGATGGCATTACGAAACTTCACACCTTTGATGAGAAAATCAGTAGGTTTTTTAGCTGTGGAGAAGTCACTTTCACCATTAAAAAAGGTATCATTAATAAACTTTCGTGCAAATTTTGGCAGAGGAATATACTCTCCAAAAGGGACAAGTACAAGTTTTTTAGCCACTTGATATTTACCGTTTTGGAACATATATGTGACATTGTAGTTTTTTCCATCTTCTCTCATAAGTGCACCGGCAATGATAGTGATTTTATGAGAAAATTTTTCAAGTTGTTTGATCAGTTCGGGTGTTTTGTTCATAAAAAGTGGAAATACAGATTCTGGAAGAATAACTACATCATAGCCCTCATTGATGGCTTTTTGTATCTTTTGAAAAACCATGTAAACAGTAGGCGCGAGTGCTTGGCGTGTCCATTTATAATCTTGTTTGATGTCGGTTGCAACAAGTTTTATTTTCAGTGGAGCATCGTGCTGTGATGGGTAGCCATAGGAAAATGCTGCAATGAGCAGTAACAGCGGTGTATATTTGTATGGTTTTTTTAGCAGAGAAGGGAGGGAGAGTACTAACAGAACAAGGGCGAGTTGGTATTTGTAAACACCGATGTAGCTGTTGACAAAAAGTAGCTCAATCTGCATCCAGTTCCAGTTAAACGGATGCACAAAACTCAGACCAAAGAGAAAAAGTGCCCGCAGTAGAGCACTGTTCGTAAAAGCGAGCGGTGCAAAAAAGAGTAGATAGACAAAGCCAAAACCAAGGGTAATTATAGGCTCCATATATCCGACACCCTGATACTTGAAGCTGTACCCTATCCAATAAAACCAAAGCAGTCCAATGGTAAAGCCCGCAATTAAAACAGAGCGTTTGGGAATGTACAAAAACATACTCAGTGCAGAGAGTCCAAAAAGTGTATTTATTAGTTTGTTTGTTAAGCCGAAATATTCAAAATATATGAACGCACTGAAGAAAAGTGCTGTGGCGATTCCAAGTAAAATATCTTTTATTAATTTATTCATTTTGAAATTGTACTCAATTTTAAGAGCTTATTAGCATATTTTTTGTATAATCCTCACAATTTTAACTAAAGGAACCATCACTCATGGATATTATTTCTCAACTCTTACCCTTCGTATTTTTAATTGCAATTATGTATTATGTAATTATTCGTCCCCAACAAAAAGAGGCAAAAGCCAAAAAAGAGATGCTTGCAGCCATTAAAAAAGGCGATAAAGTAATCACTAACGGCGGTTTTATCGTTATTGTGCATAAAGTTGAAGATAACTTTTTAAGTGTAAAACTCAATGACGATACAGTCGTAAAAATCACAAAAGATTCCATTGCAAAGAAGTACGAGGATGAAGCTTAATTATCGCATAGTCATTTTCGCTCTTGCAATAGTTTTTGGTGTTGTTTTTTCAATACCTTCACTGCTGCAAACGCAAAGTGGTAAAAAAATTACTTTAGGCCTTGATTTGCAAGGTGGTCTGCATATGCTTCTTGGTGTAAAAACTGATGAAGCGATTAAAAGCCGTATTAAGTCTATTGCTGCAAGTGTCAAACATTATGCAGATAGAAATGATATTCTCATAGACGGACTCACTTTTGATGCTAACAGTGTTAGTTTTGAAGTACTGGATTCTGATGAGATAAAATCTTTTGATGATTTTCTATCTAAGATAGAAGGTGCGAAGATTGACACAAAAGGTGCAGTGATTACAATCTCTTTTACACCAAAAGAAGTTGAAAAAATAAAAAAACTGGCTATTAGTCAGGCAATTGAGACCATTAGAAACAGACTTGATCAGTTTGGCCTCTCTGAACCACATGTTGCAAAACAGGGAAAAAATCAAATTGTCGTTGAACTAGCTGGAATTAAAACACCCCAAGAAGAGCAACGTGCTCGTAAACTTATATCTCGTGCTGCAAAACTGGAACTTATGGCAGTTGATGAAGCAAGAAACGCAAGAGTTTACAATATGACTCCCGCAGATGCTGCTGAGTATGGTGATGTTATTTTACCTGATGCGAAGAATCCTAAGATCAAGTACCTTGTGCATGAGATTCCTATTTTAAATGGAAGTATGCTTACGGGCGCAAATGTTGGTTTCAATAAAAATAATAAGCCTGTTATTGACTTTAAACTCAATGCAGAGGGTGCAGATATTTTTGGTGATTTTACTGGTAAAAATGTAGGAAAACGCCTTGCTATTGTTCTTGATGGTAAAGTTGTTTCTGACCCAAATATTAATGAACGCATTGGTGGAGGTTCAGGGCAAATTTCTGGTAACTATACAGTGCTAGGTGCAAAAGATTTAGCTATTGCACTGCGTTCCGGAGCGCTACTTGCACCTGTATATATGATGGGACAGCGTTCAGTCGGACCAAGTTTAGGTGCGGAGAGTATTAGAGAATCAATGATAGCACTTGCAGGTGGTTTTATTTTAGTTATTATTTTTATGCTTGTCTATTATCGTATGGCAGGTCTCATTGCAAATATCGCTTTGATTGCAAACCTCTTTTTACTTTTAGCTATTATGAGTCTCTTTGGTGCAACGCTAACACTTCCAGGGATGGCAGGTATTGTCCTTACTGTTGGTATGGCAGTTGATTCAAATGTTATTATCTCAGAACGTATTCGTGAACTTATTTACGAAGGCAAGTCGATGCATAAAGCCATTGAAGATGGCTATTCAAATGCAATGAGTGCTATTTTAGATGCAAATATTACGACACTTATAGCTGCTGTTGTACTTTATGTATATGGTACAGGAGCTATTAAAGGTTTTGCTATAACTATGAGTATCGGTATTTTAGCTTCTATGCTTACTGCGATTTTAGGAACACATGGTATTTATGATATGCTTGAAAATAGAATAAAAAAGAGTAAAGATTATAAATTTTGGTTTGGAATTAAGGGGTAATTATGGAATTTTTTAGATACAAATCAGCTATTGATTTTATGGGTAAATCAAAAATAGCGATAGCGATTTCTATAACTTTAATGTTACTCTCATACGCGATTTTACTTACAAAAGGTTTTAACTACGGGATTGATTTTGCCGGTGGAACTATTGTACAGGTCAAATATGACAAAGCAACGCCAATTAAAGAGATGCGTGAAAAACTTAAAACAAATAAAATGTTTAACGATGCCTCAATTACACGATTTGGCTCTGCTGATGAAGTCATTATTCGTATGAAGAGTAGCAGTAAAAATGTTGCTGAGGGCATTGGTGATATAACAAGAAAGGCACTACAAGGAACAGGGAATTTTAAAATTCGCCGTGTTGACATTGTTGGGCCTACTGTTGGGAATGAGTTGCGTGAAAAAGGACTTATGTCAATGTTTCTTGCTATTGCAGGTATCTTAATATATGTTGCGTTTAGATTTGAGTGGCGTTTTGCAGTTGCTTCTGTTGTCGCACTTATTCATGATGTCTCTATTGCTAGTGGTTTGGTTGCACTTTTTGGCATAGATGTAAATCTTGACGTTTTAGCAGCACTTTTGACACTGCTTGGATACTCTCTTAATGATACAATTATTGTCTTTGACCGTATTCGTGAGGGAATTGTTGGCTCTAAAAATAGGACGCTTCGAGAAATTATCAATGATTCTATTACAAGAACGCTTTCAAGAACGACACTTACATCACTTACAACATTCTTTGTGATATTTACGCTCTTCTTATTTGGTGGAGAAATTATCCATCCATTTGCATTTACAATGCTTGTTGGTATTGTTGTTGGAACATACTCATCTATTTTTGTTGCTTCCCCTATTTTATTATGGTTTGGTTTTGATGTGAAAAGATACCACTCAAAATTGGCAGAAAAAGCAAAAAGAGAAGCAGAAAAAGATAAAATGAGAGCACAATTTGAATCAGGGGTAATGTAGTATGATTGCACTAGTGCAATGGGCTTCCTGCCGAAGGAATCCAAGTGATAACGTAGCTGAGGGAATTACTTCCCTTAGCGTGATAAATAAAGGGAAAAAGGTTTCCTTGAATTTATGCAATAAATTGAAGGAGAAGTGATGGATTGGGGTAAGGTTGTTTATGTTTTCTTTTCTTTAATGAGTTTAACCTCGATAGCGGGGTTTTTGTATGAGAATACAGCGATTTCGTTGTTTGTAGCAGCAAGTGTAAACTTGATTTCAACAATTTTAAAAATTGGAGTGCGAAATCTGCTCTCTGCAGAACTTTTAGCCTCTTCTTTAGTGGCTGATTTGCACCTTATTCCGGCATTTGTATTTTTAGTGATTGTGCATGATGATTCATGGGCGATTGCTCTCTCTATCGGTGCATTGATTGCAAATGTATTTTCAATGGGACTTGTTTATATTGAGAGTAGTAAAACACACGAAGAGTATTAAAAAGAGAAATTATTTTATTAGGAAGAAGAGCATTGGAATATAGCGCGAAAAATATAGAGAAGAAATGGCAAGAGTATTGGAAAATGAACGAAAGTTTTGAGCCGAGTGAAGATTTCACGCAGGAGAAGAAGTATATTCTTTCGATGTTCCCTTTCCCAAGCGGACGTTTGCATATGGGGCATGTGAGAAATTACTCTATTTCCGATGCTTTTGCACGTTACCATAGACAACAGGGGAAAAATGTTCTGCATCCAATCGGCTTTGACAGTTTTGGTATGCCGGCAGAAAATGCAGCTATTAAAAATGGAAGCCATCCAAAATCTTGGACCTATGACAACATAGAGTATATGAAAAATGAGTTTTACTCTCTTGGCTTTTCTTTCTCACGCAAGCGTGAAATGGCAACTTCTGATGAACTTTACACAAAATTCGAGCAGGGCTTTATCATCGACATGTTTAACAAAGGACTGCTCTACCGTGAAAAAGGGATGCTCAACTGGTGTCCGCATGATAAGACCGTTCTTGCAAATGAGCAGGTGGTTGATGGCTGCTGCTGGCGTTGTGATACCCCAATAGTCAAAAAAGATATGAACCAGTACTATTTCAAAATTACTGCCTATGCCGATGAACTTTTGCAAGATCTCAAACAGCTTGAAAAAGGCTGGCCCAAACAGGTACTGACTATGCAGGAAAACTGGATAGGTAAATCAAATGGTCTTGCGTTTGACCTTTACTTCGATGAATCAAGTAAATCGAAACTTGGACACAACTTTGAGCGTTTTGATGTCTTTACAACACGACCTGATACCATCTATGGCGTAAGCTATACAGCCCTTGCTCCTGAACATGAAATCGTTACCTATATGATAGAAAACAAACTCTTGAGTGATGAAGTCATAGCAGAGATAAATACGATGAAAAATGCTTCTTCCATTGAGAGACAAAAAGAAAAATCGGGACTTTCTTTGGATTTACAGGTTGTGCACCCTTTAACAGGCAAAAGTATCCCTGTCTGGATAGCAAACTTTGTGCTTATGGATTATGGAAGCGGTGCGGTTATGGCTGTGCCTTCACATGATGAAAGAGATTATGATTTTGCGAAGAAGTATGACCTGCCGATTCATGCGGTTATTCAAGCCTTTGAAGGGGAACATGATTTCTCACGCTCTGCCTACACGGAAGTGGGTGAGCTGATTAATTCTGAAGATTTTAACGGTATGAACTCCAAAAAATCTCAAGAGCATATCATCGAGATGTTTGAAGCCAAAGGCATAGGCAAAAAGACGACGAACTATAAACTCAAAGATTGGGGTGTAAGCCGTCAGCGCTACTGGGGTGCGCCGATTCCTTTCGTGCATTGTGATAAATGTGGACTTGTCATGGAGAAAAAAGAGAATCTTCCAATTGCTCTGCCAGAAGACGTTGCAATTACAGGTGAGGGAAATCCACTTGAAAATCATCCTACATGGAAGCACTGTAAATGTCCTGAATGTGGCGGTGATGCCTTGCGTGAGACAGATACTATGGATACTTTTGTTGAGTCTTCATGGTATTTCCTGCGTTTTTGTGCATCGCCAGAGAACTGGGAAAAAGAGGCATTTTCAGCTGAACAGATTAAATACTGGATGGGTGTAGACCATTACATCGGTGGAATCGAACATGCCATCTTGCATCTGCTTTATGCACGTTTCTTTACAAAAGTATTTCGTGATTTAGGCTACTTAGAATTTGATGAACCGTTTGAGAAACTGCTCACGCAGGGGATGGTTTTAAAAGATGGTGCAAAGATGTCAAAATCAAAAGGCAATACGGTTGATCCTGATGCCATCATTGAAAAATATGGAGCAGATACGGCAAGACTTTTCATCCTTTTTGCTGCACCGCCGACACAGGAGTTGGAGTGGAATGACAGTGCCGTTGAAGGTGCATATCGCTTCATCAAACGTTTTTATGAGCGAAGTGCCAATGTTACAGCTTGTGAGAGTAAGCCTGAGATTGACCATGCATCACTCTCAAAAGAGGAAAAATTTGCCCGTAAAAAGGTCTATGAAGCGCTCAAACGTGCCGAAGAAGTTTACAATGAACGCTATACTTTTAATACTATGATAGCCGGTGTTATGGAAGCGATGAATGCACTCAATGCGCAAAGTAATCCTGATGTTTGGAGTGAAGCGTATTGGATTTTGACGTCTATTATGGAGCCTGTAATTCCTCATACTGCTTGGGAAATAAGTGAAAAATACTTTAACTTGAAAAACCTCACGCAACAAGATATTGCCCAAGAGGTTTTTGTTGAAGATTCTCTCTCTTTAGGGGTCTCTGTCAATGGAAAAAAACGCGGTGAAATTGAAGTGGCAGCGGATGCCTCCAAAGATATCATTCTTGAAGCTGCAAAAGCAGAAGTTGCGAAGTGGCTTGAGGGTAAAGAGATTATTAAAGAAATAGTTGTTCCTAAAAAGCTTGTTAATCTGGTTATTAAAGGCTAATGATGAAGCGTACTCTGCGACTGCTCAATACTTTTTTTATACTCTTTTTACTTTTAGAGTTAAGCGGATGCGGATACAAACCAAGTTCACAATATTCCCGTAAAGTTGTCGGTGGTAAAATCAGTACCAATGTTGTCATCTCCGCACAAGATCCTGAAAATACTGTACTCATTAAAGATGCAGTGGACCGTGCCATTATCGAGATATTTCATGCATCACTTGTTGATAGAAAAGTTGCTGATACGCATCTGAGTTTTAGCATCTCAAAACCTAGCTATACACCTATTCAATATAATGCAAATGGGTTTGTTGTTGCTTATCGTGCTACAATTATACTTGGTATCGTACGTGAGACAAAAGATGTGAAAAAAAGATACAGTGCAAAAGGGACATATGATTTTGCCATTGCCCCTAATGCGGTAATTACAGATCAAGATCGATTTGATGCTATCAAATTCAGTGCGCAAAAAGCGATTGCTTCATTTATAGCGCAGGTCTCTGCAGAAGGTTCTAGAAAAGGAGAGTAGGATGACTATACAAACAATTATAAACAATGCACTCAAACGACTTAAAGCAGAGGGGAAACTGCTTACACCTGATTTTTATGCAGAGGCTTTTTGTAAAGAGGCTGTGCGGGCAAAAATGAATGTAGAAGATTGTAATCATGTAGAAAAATTTAAAAATATGCTCTCAAAAGATTTCCAAAAAGATCTCAAAAACTATCGCATAAAAACAATGAGTGAATTTGTTCGCTTTCTTATCTCCAAGCTCAACCGCACGAATCCTACTCAATGCTCTGATACGCTCGAAGCCCAAACACATTTTTGTAAACGTGTTCTGCAGGTTATTACTGTTTTACACAACAAAGAAGCAAGTGAATTGGCACAAAATAGTATTGATTTGCTGGAAAATGCACCTACTCCGCAGCAGTTAGATGCTTTTCGTCAAAGATGGGTCAATTTTATCACAACTTATGATGATACTTTTTTACAAAAACTCAAAGCACTGGGTGAGGTAGAGAGTAGTAATCTGCGCAAAACAGTTGAAAATCTTCATACTCTTAGTGCAGGAGAAACTTCAGTGTCATCAGAGGTTGACTTGCAAAAAGTCTCTCGTCTTTTAGTCGCTTCTTTTGTCCCTTCCATAGCTTCAAGTGTGAATGAGACTATAGCAGAGATCAGTGAAAAGATACGAAAAAATCCATTGATTTTAGATAATGATGACATAGAGAGAGATAAAAACAGCTATTTCGCTTCGTATATCTCTTGATAAAAATAGTGTCAAAGAGATGGTTGAGTCCATTGACGGTGTTCTTGACAAGCTCTCTTTGCGTCTCATTGATATGATTGAGAGCTCAGACAACTCTACTGTAGAAATTCAGGCGATTAAAAAAGAGTTAGAGTCTTATACAGAAAAGTCTACTGTTAATTTTAAGATTGCACATAAAAAACTTTTTACAATTGCCGTTGCTTTGGAAGAAAACACACAGCTTCTCTCAAGAGATTTGAAGGGACATAGTGCGGATGTAGACGCTCTCAGTAAAAAAGTAAAGAAGCTCGAAGAGGAGCTTAAAGAGATCAAAAAAGAGTCAAAAGAGGACTTTTTGACAAAGCTCTATAATAAGCGTGCATTAGATGAATTTATGGAGCTTAAAGAGGCCGAGTATCAACGCTATGAGCGAAACTTTGCTGTTATTATGTTTGATTTAGACCATTTTAAAGATGTCAATGACACTTTTGGACATGAAGCTGGTGATGCCGTTCTTTCTGCCTTTGCAAAGATTCTTAAAAAAGAGGCACGGAGTGTTGACATTGTCGGACGTTTTGGAGGCGAAGAGTTTCTTGCACTACTGAGTGATACTGACACAAAAGGTGGTGCTATTTTTGCTAGAAAAGTGTTGAAGCATGTAGAAAAATCCCGCTTTATGTATAATGGCGATCGCATTGAAATTACTGCAAGTGCAGGAGTAAGTGAACGTGCAAAACATATTGCACTTAAAGCGACCATTAATTCAGCGGATGAGTATCTCTATATTGCGAAGAAAAATGGAAGAAACAGAGTAGAGTATAAAAAATAGTGTTACAAGAGTTTTTAGATGCTAAGCCTCTTTTTTATGATGAGATAGATTATAGACGTATGCCTCGGGTGTATGCGCGCATAAAGTCTCATTTTAAAGTTCCAAAAATTATTCATATTATCGGCACAAACGGCAAAGGTACGACAGGACGTTTCCTGGCAACGGCCCTTTACAACAGGGGATATAGTGTCGGGCACTATACCTCGCCGCATATTCTGGAATTTAATGAGCGTATCTGGTTTAACGGTGCTGATGTGCGCATGGAAATTTTAGAAAAAACACATCAAGAACTTCTGGCTCTTCTCACGCAAGAAGAGACACAATCCCTGAGCTATTTTGAATATACAACACTGCTTGCTATGCTTTTTTTCACAAAAGAGAGTGATTTTGTAATCTTAGAAGCAGGCTTGGGCGGTGAGTATGATGCTACAGCCGTCTTTGCAAATATTTTGACACTTGTCACACCGATAGACAGAGACCATGAGGCATTTTTAGGCTCTGACATACAAAGTATTGCAAAAACAAAACTGAATGCAATTCAAAAAACGGCTCTAATAGCAGAGCAAAAAAATGTAATGGTTTACAGTGTATTGCGTGAGATAGAGCAGGCAAAAGGCATTGAAGCACTAAAAATCAGAGAGCTTTTAGATGCAGATGACCGTAAAAAAATAGAAGCTATAGCCAAAAATGAGGGGCTTGCTCCCTATTTGCAAAATAATTTGGCACTTGCTGTCGGGGCATTGAAATATCTAAAGATTGGGTACAATACAAAAGATTTTGAAAATTCCAGGCTCTTTGGAAGATTGACTGCTTTAGAGAAAAATATTTTAGTCGATGTTGGACATAATGTTTTGGCTGCACAATCAATAGTGGAGAGTTTAAAAAACAAACAGTATAATTTAGTCTATAATAGTTACAAAGATAAAAACTATAGAGAAATATTGGCAGTTTTAAAGCCTGTTATAAAAAGAGTAGAGTTGATTGATGTCTATAATGCAAGAGTAGCAGAGAGCACTTACTTGCAAACTGCTCTTGAAGAGTTAGAGATTGACTATGGTAAGTTTACAAGAGTAGAAAAAGATAAAAATTATTTGGTTTTTGGATCGTTTAGTGTTGTGGAGGCATTTTTGAAGGTATATCGTGGATAAACATTTTACTGTAACCATTCATGATGACAATGGATACAAGCAGTTTAATCTGCATAAATTTGTAAAAAAAGCTTTTTTGTATGCGGGAATTTTTTTACTGACAATAGCACTCATTGCGGTGGGGACTATTTTGTATCTTGATTATAGTATTGATTCTGTTCAAAAGAAAAGAGATGCTATAGAAAAAGCGTATGAAGAGATGAAAGTACAAAATAGTGTGCTAGAGAACAGTATGAAAGTAACAAGATATTCTCTCCTTAAAAAGAAAAAAGAGTTGCATCAGCTCTCAGATTCACTGACTGAAATAGAGACATTAATAGGTCTAAAACCTTTAGGAGATGAGTCTTTAGAGGAGCGTGTGAGTATCGCAAAATTGAGCTCTTCACAAAGGGCTACACTTCTGCAGCTGATTCCAAGTGGTTCTCCTGTTGCGTATCATGGCATCACAAGTAAGTTCGGTTATAGAATTCATCCAACTTTGGGAACAAAAGAGTTTCATCGCGGTACAGATATGAAAGCGAAACTCAATACTCCAGTGCATGCAACGGCAGATGGTCTTGTTGAGTGGGCAGGATACCACAAAAAAAGTGGGTTCGGACGACTCATTATACTAGAACATATTTATGGCTTTAAGACCTACTACGGTCATTTAAACAGAGTTGTGGTAAAATCTGGAAAATTTGTAAAAAAGGGTGACCTTATCGGTTATACCGGTAATTCTGGTCTGAGTAATGGCCCGCACTTACACTATGAAATACGGTTTATTCACAGAGCGCTCAATCCATTTTATTTTATAAAATGGACACAGCAACACTATAACGAAATTTTTGATAAGGAGAAAAAAGTACCATGGCAATCTTTAATAACAGCGACATCCCGAATAAAGGTGATTCCGCAGATTCAAATACAACCATCATCACAGCCGGAGCAAAAATCACAGGAGAAGTAGAACTCTCTTGCAATCTTTATATTGACGGTGAACTTGAAGGAGGCATTAACTCTTCTAAAGAGGTGAATGTTGGTAAAAACGGACACGTAAAAGGGAATATTATTACTAACAGACTTGTTGTTCAAGGCTATGTTGAAGGAAGTGTTGAAGCGGATAGAGTTGAGATTAAAGCTGCTGGTCATGTCAATGGTGAGATAATATCTATTGAGCTTATTATTGAATCGAAAGGTATTTTTGAAGGGAATTCTATTGTAAAAAATAGCTCTAACCACGCTATTGCTGATAAAACTCCTGCACCAAAAAAAGTATAACGCAGGAACTCAATGTCTCAAGCTGCACTCTATAACTATTTTAAAAACTTTGATGCAGAGTTGGCTATTCTCATCTGCGAGGATAGCAAAGAAGCTCAAGAATTACAAAATGTTGCGCAATTTTTTAACAAAGATGTTGTTGTCTTCCCTGATCTTCGTCCGGGACTTGGTGATGATCTGCGCTCGTATAAAGAAGAACTGCATGAACTTTTACATGCGCTGCGTGAGTACTATGAAGCAGAGCAAAAACCTTTAATAATTTCCCCTCTTAAAACACTCCTTTTTCCCCTGCCAAAAGAAGAGCTGCTAGATGCAACTGCTTTAGAGTTTGGCTCTGAGATAGATCTACAGGCTTTTAAAGAGAAAATGCTCTTTTGGGGATACACTTTTGTTGATATGGTACAGGTCGAGGGTGAAATTTCTCATCGTGGTGATATTATAGATATCTTTATTCCTTCAAGTGAGCATCCCGTACGGATATCGCTCTTTGATACTGAAATAGAGCAGATAAAGGCCTTTGATCTTGATACACAGAGAACACTAGGTGAAGAACTCGATGCAATAACAATCACAAGTGCTTTTTTTGCACTGGGTGAAGAAGCTTTTACCCTGCTTAACAAGCGCATAGAAAACAGCGAATTTGATGCACTCTCCCGTGACATTGCTTCGCTTGGCTTTTGGCATTTAGAAGAGATGGCTGAAAACTTTTTAAAAAATAAAAAAGCGATGCTTGCACGCAATCTTGATAACGCCCTCATAGATGCCTATGCAATAAACAAACCATTGATATCCCGTGAGCAGTTTGCACTTGACAGACTGCCGGAAGATGAAGGCATTAAAGAGCTTGTTGTTGCTAATACCGAGCAGCTGCTTAAGGTACATAAAAATAAAAAGATTACGCTCATCGCTGCCAATAGAGCAACGATAAAGCAAGCCGGTATCTATGATACGACAAATATCAACATCGTTGAAGCACCGTACATCTTAAATATCATCACAGATGATGAGCTTGTTATCTCGCTCAACAAACCTGATAAAAAACGCCGCAGAAGAAAAAGCTCTATTTTACTTGATGATCTTAAAGCGGGTGATTATGTTGTCCATGAAGATTACGGTGTGGGGATTTTTGAGAAGATTGAGCAGACAGAGATTTTAGGTGGAGTCAAAGATTTTATTGTTATTAAGTATGTAGGTGATGATAAGATTCTGCTTCCTGTTGAAAATCTGGATTATATAGACCGTTACATTGCCGGAGGCGGTAGTGTCCCAGTTCTTGACAGGCTTGGAAAAGGAAGCTTTGGCAAACTTAAAGCAAAAGTCCGTAAACGTCTCTTAGAGATTGCCGGACAGATTGTAAACACTGCTGCAGCGCGTGCACTCATTAAAGCACCGAAGATTTCATTGCCAAAAAAAGAGCTTCAAGAGTTTCAGGCACTCTCCGGATTTGAGTACACCGATGATCAGACGCAGGCTGTTGATGAGATTTTAGCACAGATGAGCTCTGGACATATCATGGACAGACTGCTCAGCGGTGATGTCGGCTTTGGAAAGACTGAAATTGCACTTAACACTATTTACGCAGCTTATAAATCTGGTTATCAGTCAGCATTCATTGTCCCTACTACACTGCTCTCCGCACAGCATTTTAGAAGCCTTGATGAACGTTTTAGTGAGCTTGGTATCCGTTATGCAAAACTTGACAGATTTGTCAGCTCAAAAGATAAAAGTGCCATTATAAAAGGGCTTGCAAGTGGCGAGATAGATTGTGTTGTGGGAACCCATACCCTTTTTGGACTTGAGTTTAAAAAACTTGGTGTCGTTATCATTGATGAAGAGCATAAGTTTGGAGTCAAACAAAAAGAGAAGATAAAAGAGCTCTACCATAATGTGCACCTGCTCTCTATGAGTGCAACACCTATTCCACGTTCACTTAATCAGGCTCTGAGCTCCATTAAAACTATGAGTCAACTCCTGACAGCGCCGAGTGAACGCCAAGGGGTAAGAACTTTTGTGAAAGAGTATGACGAAAAGCTCATAAAAGAGGTCATCTTGCGTGAGCTTCGCCGTGGCGGACAGGTTTTTTATGTGCATAACTCCATTGACCATATGCCGATTAAAATGGGAGAGCTCAAAGCACTGCTTCCGGATCTGCGTATGTTGATGCTGCACTCTAAAATCTCAGCAGTAGAGACTGAAAAAGAGCTGTTGAAGTTTGAAGCGGGTGAGTATGACCTGATGATAGCGACGAGTATCATAGAGAGTGGTATTCACATGCCTAAGGTCAATACCATTCTCGTTGATGGTGCAGACAGATTTGGCATCGCAGATCTGCATCAGTTGCGTGGACGTGTCGGACGCGGACATGTGGAAGGTTTTGCTTATTTTGTTGTTCAAAACAAAGAAAATCTTACCGATGAAGCCAAAAAACGGCTTTTGGCCTTGGAGTCTAACTCCTTTTTAGGCTCCGGTTCTGTACTTGCACATCATGATCTTGAAATTCGCGGTGGTGGAAATTTGGTCGGTGATGCACAAAGCGGTCATATCAAAAATATCGGCTATTCGCTCTATTTGCGAATGCTCGAAGATGCTATAAAAGAGCTGAGCAATACAAAAGAGAGCGAGCGCGTTAAAGTGGATATAAAGCTTACTATATCTGCTTATATCTCTGATGAGGTTGTCAAAGAGGACAGACTGCGTCTTGATATCTACAGACGGCTTTCACAGTGTGAAAATGCTGTAGAGATTTATGAGATAGAAGAGGAACTCATAGACCGTTTTGGGGAGCTTGATGAAAGTACAAAACAGTTTATTGAGTTGATGGTTATTAAGCTTTTAGCTCTGGAGAAAAAGATAAAGTCCATTGGAAATTATGGGCAAAATATCACTTTTACCTACTTCAATGACTCTAAAGAGACGATAAAATCAGATAGTAAAGATGATGATGACATCATTAAAGCAACACTGCACTATCTTAGAAATTCAAAACCAAAGGTATTATAAGTACCTTTCCATAACTAACCCCAACTTCAGAAGTTTAAAAAGAGGGCTTGCAGTAGCCCTCTTTTTAAATTTCCCTTCGGGCAATAAGTAAATAGCCCTATTGCGTTGTTAGATTTTATTGAATTAGCTATGGCTAGTCCTGCAAAAATCTGCCTAGCACTAGAGCTATTTACTTATTGCTGAATTTGGGGTTATTTATGGAGAGGTACTTTAATGAAAATAGCATTTATTGGAGATATATTGGGCAGTCCCGGGCGTGTGATGCTGAGAGATTATTTGCCAAAGCTTAAAGAAGAGGAGGGCATTGACTTTGTTATAGCCAATTATGAAAATGCCTCCCATGGTTTTGGTTTGACACTGAAAAATGCTAATGAACTTTTTTCATATGGTGTCAATGTTATGACAGGAGGTAACCATACTTGGGATAAAAAAGATATACTGCCACTTTTTGATTCTCATGAACTGCTGCGTCCTAAAAACTATCCTGATGATGTGCCGGGAAGTGGCTTAAAAGTCTACGATGTCGCAGGTGAAAAACTTGCTGTTGTCAATTTGATGGGACACTATGCAATGCCTTACACAGATAATGCTTTTCGTTGCGCCCAAAAAACTACAGATGAGTTGCGTGAGCATGGTGTGCGTAATATTTTCATAGATTTTCATGCAGAGGCAACAAGCGAAAAAAGAGCGATGATGATGTTATTGCAAGGAAAAGTCAGTGCCATTATCGGGACGCATACGCATGTAGGTACAGATGATTTCCAAATTGCACAAGGTACTGCTTATATGAGTGATATCGGTCTTACTGGATGTCGTGACAATGTTATAGGCATGGATGAAAAAGTACCGCTCAAACAGTTTTTGAGTGGGATGAAGGGACATTTTGACATCCCGAAAAAATGTAAGAAAATAATGCAAATTGCCATTATGGAGATTTCCGAGGGAGTCTGCTCTTCAGCCTATAAACTCAAAATATTTGATGATGGACGCCTCATTAAGAGCGATGCCTGGATGGAAGATTAAGCCGCAGTTACTTTGTAGTAGTTGTCATTTTGAATGTAGGTGTTGACCATCTTTATTTTTAAGAGCTGCTCTTGTGCAGTTTTGGCCTCTTTTGGAAGCGTGAGGCTGAGAGTTGAGAAACTGTTTTGTTGGGGAGCTTTTGGTTTCCTCATCGAAGAGAAGGGTTGTGTCGTCTCTTTGTAGGCTGTTTGTGCATTTTGGAGTGTTTTTATCTTCTCATATAAATCTAAATTTTTGTTTTTTTCTTTGTTGTAAAGATTATAACTTGAAATAGTTTTGTTTAATTCTTGCGGTATTTCTGTTTTTTCAGGTGTAGACTTTTTTTCTGCGAATATGTCTGTTTTTGGTCTGAAATCTTTCTCTTTTGTACTGTTTGTTTTCGTAGCAGGTATAGTTGGTATGTAAGTTGTATAGGATGCTATAAACATGAGAACTCCTGATTTCAAGAGTAATTATAACATAATTCATACAATATATTATGAATATGATAAAATTATTATTGTTATAGTATGTTTTTTGTGGAAATTCAGAAATTTAAGATATAATAATTTAAAATTATATGTAAAAGGGATATATGTGTTTAAAAGAGTTTTACTTATCAGTCTTTTTCTGTTCAGTACTGTTCAATATGCCAATGCTTTGACGCTGAAAGAAAGTATAAATGATGTCATGAATACCAACCCTGTTGTTCAGGAAAGATTGCGAAATTACAGAGCAACGAGAGAAGATTTGAATGTTGCGGAATCTGAATATCTTCCGAGTGTTGATTTTCGAGCGAGTTTGGGATATACCAAAGCAGGAATGCTCAAAAACGGAAATGCAAACTGGAATCATACTGTACGAGATGCAAATTATGGTAATTATGAATCTTCTTTGGTTTTGACACAAAATCTTTTTGATGGTTTTGGAACAACTTACAAAGTCTCTTACCAGCAGACAAGAATTTTGGCGGCTGCTTATAGCTACATCGAAAAAGCTAATGGTATCGCTTATAAAATGACCAATGCTTACTTGAATGTGCTGCGTGAGTATGAGCTTTTGCAAACTGCACATGAAAATGTACAAATAACCGAAGGGATATTTAAAAACGTAAAAGACCTGTACGACTCAGGGCTTACAACAGATTCTGAAGTGAAAAAAATAGAATCAGCACTCTCTTTGGCTCGTTCAAACCTGATAGTGCAGAAGAACAATACCCGTGATAAAGAGTATAATTTTAGAAGAGTATTGGGGCGTATGCCGCAAGTAGCTGAGATGGTAAAACCAGATTTCAATGTCTCTATGCCAAAAAGTGCCGAACGTGCAGCAGAGTACGCAATCAATCATAATCCTTCTCTTTTAGTTAGCCGTTACAACATCAAAGGTGCCCAATCTCTTTGGAAACAGCATCAAAAAAAGTTTTATCCAAAAGTAGACTTGGAAGTTTCTCAAAATTTTAATGATGTGCAAAAAATCAATAGATTTGACCGGCCTGATGACAGATTTAGAGCCCGTATAGTACTCTCATACAATCTTTACAGAGGTGGAGCAGACTCTGCAACTGTGCAAAAAGATGTCAGTAAAATTAATCAAGAAGTAGAGACCAAACGAGACCTGAAACGTCAGGTCATTGAAGCACTTGACCTCTCTTGGAATGCCTACTCGATGATAGAGTTGCAACTTAAAGATTTACGGAATTATAAAAAATATGCTGATAAAACACTTGAACTCTATAAAGAAGAGTACGATTTAGGTCGTCGTTCTTTGCTTGATCTTTTAACTGCACAAAATGATGTTATCAACTCTCGTGTACAAATTATTAAAGCGGAGTATGATTATTTACTGGCAAAATACAGAATTTTAGATGCAATGGGACTGCTGCCTTTAGCAATAGTTGGGGATACAAAAGCATTTGATGCACGGGTTAACCTTTATGTAAATGGCGATGCAAATCAAGTTCTTGACACCGTTCCTGTAAAATATGATGTGGACAATGATAAGATTGCAGATGATGAAGATCTGTGCGACAACTCACTTTTACAAAATAACATCATGCCGTATGGCTGTATCAAGATGACAAGAGATAGCGACGGCGATGGGATTATCAACTCAAAAGACAAATGTCCAAACACACCAGAAAATGCAGAAGTCTCTCCGGATGGATGTGCTGTGGATGTTGATATGGACGGTGTGAAAGATTATCGAGATAAATGTTTGAATACGCCAATTGGTTATACCGTAAATGATGAAGGGTGTGCAACCTTGGTGAATCTCGGTGTGAATTTTGCTTATAATAGTGATGCGATTGATAAAAATTCTTTTACAAATCTTGAACGTTTTGCAGAGTTTGCAAAAAAGAATAAACAGTATAATATTAATATCGTTGGACATACAAGCTCACGCGGCAAGGCAAATGTAAACAAAAGACTCTCCAAAAGAAGAGCGAATGTTATTAAAAAAGCATTAATCAAACTTGGAATTGCAGCTGAGAGGATTACAACTGAGGGCAGGGGTGAAGAAGAACCGATTGCAGATAATAATACGCCTGAAGGAAGGTATATTAATCGAAGAGTTGATGCAGAGTTGACACTGAAAGATGAGGAGTAATATGATGAAGAAAACAGTACAGATATTTATTGGGTTTATTGCTTCTACAATCTTGTCGGCTTCTGTTACACAGACGATTGATGACTCCTTTTTTCAAAATGATTTTCAAAAGATTATTCGCTTTGAGATGCTTCATTTCAATAAAGAGGGTGTTTTAGATGCAAACTCTGCAAAAACTTTAGATGCAGTTATTAAAAGAGCTCAAGAGATTCAAGAGTCATCAACTATTAAAGTTACTATAGTAGAGCATATTTATAAAGCAGCAGATTATTATCCAAAACATATGAGAAACTCTTTGAGTTATGTAAATAAGCTCAGTGGAAATGACGATGCGAATGCGACCTATGCCAAAAAGATAGAAAAACGTTTTATGGACAGTGGAATAGAACGTGCGAAACTCTATCTTTATAATAAAAGAGGCGAGGTGCTTGGATTTAGCGATGAAACGCCAGAGAGTGCTGCCCTTTCAAATAGAGTTATGCTGAGCATTTATGTGCTCAAACCTGAAGATATTGACAGTGACAAAGATGGTGTTTTTGATAGATATGACAGATGTGTAGGCACACCCCGCGGTTCCAAAGTCGATAAAAACGGTTGTCCTATAGACAGTGATCATGACGGAGTCTTAGATTATAAAGATAAATGCCCCAACACTCCACCAAAAGGTGTGATTGTTGATACACACGGCTGTCCTCTTGATAGTGATCATGATGGTGTTGTTGATTATAAAGACAAGTGTGAAAATACACCTGCAGGTATTAATATTGATCCTGATGGCTGCCCGCTCAAGCAGACGCTCAAATTACATTTTAAAAGTAATTCGGAAAAAATACTTAAGAGCAGTTACGGAGAAGTCAAAAGATTTGCAGAATTTTTAAAGAAAAATCCCGGATATAAAGTAAAAATTATAGGACATACTGATAGTATTGGCAAAGCAGTTGTCAATATGGCACTCTCCATGAAACGTGCAGAGTCTGTAAAAGAGGCTTTTGTTGCAGAAGGGGTAGATGCATCAAGAATTGTCGCAACTGGTAGAGGTGAGCTTGATCCAATTAAGTCCAACAGAACAAAAGAGGGGCGAAAAGCAAATCGCCGTATAGAGATTAAACTTTTTCACTAAAAATTAGGTAGGAAATGAACGAACATAAAATATCGCTACACGAAGATACACTTCTTGACACCTTCGTCCTTTTTACAAAACTCTTTCACAAGCCTTTTACGAAAGAGGTCCTTTTATCGGGGCTTCCTATTCATGATTCACAAAAACTTTTTTCAAAAGAGAGCTCAAAATCTCTTTTTTCTCGTGTTGCAGGACGGGCAGGACTCAAATCAACACTTATCAAACGCTCTATAGAAGATATGCTCTCATTGCATCTTCCTGCAATTCTACTCTTAAGTAATGACAATGCCTGCATTTTAGAGAAGTTCAATGATGATAAAACCCAAGCGAAAATAATCTATCCTGAAGGGGACGGGCTTGAGCAGTGGGTGAGCATTCATGATTTGGAAAATGAGTATCTTGGCTTTGCTTACATTTTAAAAAAAGAGTTCGAATATGACAAAAAGAGCTCACGTACGCTTCAACTTAAACAGAAACATTGGTTTTGGAGTACATTGAAGCTCTCTATTCCTATCTATAGAGATGTGCTCATCGCCTCTTTTCTCATAAATCTTTTTGTGCTTGCAACACCACTTTTTACGATGAATGTCTATGATAGAGTGATTCCCAACAATGCTGAAGAGACTTTGATGGTCTTTACTATCGGAATAGTTTTGGTCTATGTTCTTGATTTCTTTTTAAAGTTTACGCGAGCTTATTTACTAGAATTAGCAGGAAAAAAGAGTGATATCATCATGTCTTCTATTATATTTGAAAAAGTACTTGATTTAAAAATGGCGGAGCATCCGCCTTCGGTCGGTTCTTTCGCAAATAATCTCAAAGATTTTGAATCTGTCCGCTCCTTTTTTACGACTGCGACGATGACAGCGGTTATTGATCTGCCTTTTGCACTTATTTTCCTTGCAGTTATCTACTATATTGGCGGTATCCTTGTTTTTGTTCCTTTAGTGACTATCTTTTTGATACTTGGCTACTCGATGATTATTCGCAAGCCTCTGCGTGAGAGTATTGAAGCATCATATGAGGCAAGTGCAAAGAAAAATGGCATACTCATTGAAACACTGCAAAATATTGAAACAGTCAAAACGATGCGTATGAATGGAAAAAAACAGTGGGAATGGGAAGAGTCCACTGGAGAAATAGCGGAGAAAAATCTCAAATCCCGTTTACTTTCCTCTTCTATTCCAAATGTTACAAATCTTTTTATTCAACTCAATACCGTGTTTGTCGTAGTCTTTGGTGTTTATCTCATCAAAGAGTTTGAACTGACAATGGGTGGACTCATTGCCATTGTCATTCTTACTTCGCGTACAGTTGCCCCGATAGGGCAAGCGGCTGCACTTATCTCTAATTATGCTGATGCAAAAACTGCTTATGATACACTCAATGAAATCATTTCCCGTGAGATGGAGCGTCCTGCAGGACAGGAGTTTGTAGAACGTCCAAAATTCAAAGGAAAAATAGAATTTAAAGATGTTAGTTTTAATTATCCAGGCACGGAAGTTCCAGCACTGAGCAATGTTAATTTCGTTATAAATCCAGGAGAAAAGGTGGCTCTAGTTGGGCGAATTGGTTCTGGCAAAAGTACCATTGCTAAGTTAATACTCAAACTCTATGAACCAACAAGCGGAAAAATTTTGATTGATGATATTGACATTTCACAAATTGATCCGGCAGACCTGCGCCGTTTTATCTCCTATGTACCGCAGGATGTACATCTTTTCAAAGGCACTATCAAGGAGAATATTGTCTCTTCAGAACAGCATCCTGATGTAAGTGATATTATTTATGCCGCACAGGTAAGCGGGGTGGAAGATTTTGTTAAAATACATCCGCTTGGATATGAGATGCCAATAGGCGAACGCGGGGCAGGACTTTCTGGTGGACAACGCCAAAGTGTGGGAGTTGCCCGTGCCTTGATGCAAAATAGCTCCATTATGATTATGGATGAACCAAGTAATGCAATGGATCAGACTACTGAGAAAAATTTGATGGATAAACTAAAAACTGAACTTAAAAATCAAACAGTAGTAATCATTACACAAAAACTGGGGCTTTTGGATATGGTTGGGAGAGTTGTTGTGATGCATAATTCTAAACTACTGCTCGATGATACAAGAGAGCTCGTTATTAAGCAGCTCAGTGGAATTTCTAATGGCTAAAAAAGTGATAAATAAAAAGAAGCTCTCAAAACGTGATTATGAATTTATGCACTCTTTGAGTGCGGCTGTTTTAGAAGTGGCTCCAAGACGATTGCGCATTGTCCTTTATTTCTGGGTTGTAGCTATTGTGGTATTTTTGACGTGGGCAAATTTTGCCGAGATTGATGAGATTGCCAGAGGTAAGGGTGAAGTTATTCCAAGTGGTGAGAATCAGATGATTCAAAATCTTGAAGGTGGGATTGTGGAAGAAATTTTAGTGCAAGAGGGTGAGAGTGTCAAAAAAGGGCAGATACTCATTAAAATCGACAATCAAAAATCAATTTCTTCTTACAGCTCGAATGAGATAAAAGCAGAAGCTCTCAGAGCACAAATACTTCGCTTAAAAGCAGAATCAGCAGGACAAAAGTTTATAGTACCGCCAGATTTAAAAAAACGTCTGGCACAGTTTATAGACAATGAAAAAAGCCTTTATAATACCAATAAGCAGCAACTTAATTCCAGACTTAATGCCTTGCGTGAGAAGCTCGCTCAAAAAAAACAAGAACTTGCAGAAGCATACTCACAAAGAGACCATTTGGAATCCTCTTACTCTATGATATCACGGGAAGTGAGAATGACTAAACCGATGGTTGCCAAAGGGGTACGTTCTAGGATTGACTTTTTAAAATTACGACGTGAAGCTAATGATATAGCATCTAAATATGATGCGTCAAAAAAATCTATACCTCGTTTGAAGTCTGCTATCAAAGAGGTTCAAAGTAATATAAAAGAGACAAAACTAAATTTTCAGAGTGAAGCCAAAACACAAATGAACAAAGCAGTGGCAGAACTTAAAAGTCTTCAAGTGACATCAACGGCACTTGAAGATCAGGTGACAAGAACAGTTGTTAAGTCTCCGATGAAAGGAGTTGTACAGAAACTCTATGTGCATACTGTTGGTGGGGTTATTAAACCGGGTGAGGATATCTTGGAAATAGTTCCAAGCGATGAGACACTACTTGTGCAGGTGAAGATAAAACCCAAAGATATCGCCTTTATCTATCTTAGACAACGTGCTATTGTAAAATTTACCGCTTATGATTTTTCCATCTATGGAGGGCTTGAGGGGAAAGTCGTGCTTATCTCTCCTGATAGTACCAAAGATGAGAAGGGAAATGTCTTTTATGAAGTGCGCATAAAAACAGATAAAAATTATATAGGCAGACATGGTAAAAAACTCAAAATTATTCCTGGTATGATAACAAGCGTTGACATTATAACAGGTAAGAAGAGCGTACTTGATTATATCTTAAAGCCGATTCTTAA
Source organism: Sulfurimonas sp. (assembly GCA_027019325.1). Taxonomy (GTDB): domain Bacteria; phylum Campylobacterota; class Campylobacteria; order Campylobacterales; family Sulfurimonadaceae; genus Sulfurimonas. Next base: position 1,727 of record JALUWT010000204.1, on the reverse strand, counting down.
AACAAAACAGTATACGTTTACAGAGAGATAAATAATGCAAATTGTGCTCTATAGTGATGATGTCAATCTTATAACACACTGGGAAAAAGCACTAAGCAAAGAGACGTTTCAAAGTATTGATGACCTAGCGTCATTGAAAAATTTGCAAAACTGCCTCATTATTATGAACTATTCTTCTTGTCAGAAAGAGTATAAGTCACTTTTGCAAGAGTTGCGTGAGCAGCAGAATCATGTGCTTATTTTAGACAGAGTTCCGGAACTCCAAAAAGCAAAACAACTGATTAAATATGGATCGATGGGATATGGAAATGCTCTGATGCGACCGCATTTTATACTTGCGGCTGTTGCTGCACTACGAGAGAATATGCTCTGGCTCTATCCAGAGCTCACTTCGCAGTTAATCTTAGAACTACCAGAGAGCCAAAATAGTAACGAAGAGTTGCTTCAAAAGTTAACAGCACGTGAAAAAGAGACGGCATTGCTGCTCAAAGAGGGCTTAACATATAATGAAATCGCAGAACAATTGGAAATTTCATCACGTACTGTAAAAGCCCATGCACAGGCAATTTATAAGAAACTTGATGTCAATGACAGAATCGGTTTGGCACTCCTTCTGAAATAACCTTGCTGCATACTGTCCCTAGGGACAATAGCATTTCTTTTTGTTTTTCTCTATAATATAACATAATTAAAAATTTGTCTGTATTTTAGGAGAAGAAAAAATGAAAGTAATTATTGGAACAGTAAAAGAACTCAGTGGTAAGTTTTATGCAAAAGATGCAGATGGAAAAGTTACAGAATTGCATATTGGTGATAAAATTTTAAAAGGGATGGTGGTATATGGTGCAGAGGGTAACAGCGCCAACGCCCATGTCAATATTGATGTGAAGAGTAATGGAGAGATTCTCGAAGTCCAGGGGAATCAACAACAACTTTTTGACCTCTCTTTAGTGCAAGACCATGGAAATAACGGAGAATTTCTTTCTCAGAAAAATATAGAGCAGGCTCTTGATAAAACAGGAGTATATGCAGAAGATGGTGCAACGGATAATAAAGAAAAAGCAGGCAATATTAACGATGATGAAACTGCAGCTGGAAGCGAAGCAGTCGTAGGACATATTCAAGCAGATCAATTTGCACTGCGAGATAATGCTTTTGTAGATGTGCACAGTAGTCTCAGAGATGCACACTTTAATTCTCCTCAAGAGAGTACTTTATCTGATCTCAATAGAGAGAGTATAATAGTGGATACAACAGCCCCAACAGCCCCAACCGCTGATATCAGTGATGCAACAAACTCCGGAAGCAATACAGACACCATTACCAATGACAACACACCGACTATTACAGGAAAAGCAGAAGCGGGATCAACAATAACTATTATAGATGCAAACGGTACTGTAGTAGGAACAGCAACAGCAGGAGCTGATGGAACATATTCAGTGACAACAAGTCAACTTCCAGATGGCTCAAATGATTTAACAGTCACTGCAACAGATACAGCAGGCAATGTATCAGCTTCAACTTCTCAAAGCGTTACAATAGATACAACAGCCCCAACAGCCCCAACCGCTGATATCAGTGATGCAACAAACTCCGGAAGCAATACAGACACCATCACCAATGACAACACACCGACTATTACAGGAAAAGCAGAAGCGGGATCAACAATAACTATTATAGATGCAAACGGTACTGTAGTAGGAACAGCAACAGCAGGGGCTGAT
>JALUWT010000203.1 GCA_027019325.1 Sulfurimonas sp. | reverse complement strand
CAACTTTTTAGCAGCATTTGGATGCTCTTTTATTCTTGTAATGATAGCATCAAAAGGAGAATCAAGAAGAACAATTGTACCTATTTTTTTTAAATTCTCCTGTTTGTAAAACCCACCGCCTGTCGAAATAAGTGTATTTTTCACACTTAATTCCAGCCATTTTGCGATGTTTTTCTCCAATTTTCGAAAATATTTTTCACCCTCTTGTTCAAAGATGACTTTTATTTTTCTGTTTTCCATACTCTCTATCAAATCATCAGTATCAATAGCGATATACTCGGCGTGTTTCACAACTTCGCGAGCAACACTTCCCTTGCCAACACCCATAAATCCAATCAATATTATATTTTTCATAATTTTCTCTTTTTCATTACTTAAAAGCGCTCATATCAAAATCTGGTTTTCTCTTTTTTGTCTGCATATAAATCCAAACTGCGGCTAAAATATTATACTCTAATATGGCCATACTTAGAATAAAAGCAAGCGCAGAAGGCACCAAAACTTCCGGCATATAAAAAGCAAATATAAATCCGACAAGAGCAAGAATAAAGAGTGTAAACTGCACTTTAGCAGCCGTTTTATTTATCATCTCATTCATTGTCGGTATCGTCATATAGCCCATAGCATTGAGATGAAACCAGACCAAAAAGGGTACGATTTTATAAAGCATACCCAGCATAATGGAAAGGATAAAACCTCCCCCAATCAAAATTCCCACCATCACAATATATTCATGTTTAAAAAACTCATCAAATATCCAAAGAAATGCGCCTAGTGTCAAAAAGATACTCGCTGCTCTCCAGTACCATACCGTTACATCCGAGATAGGTCTTTTTCTTTTGTTAAATTTCACCCATACAGCTGTTGCAAAAGCCCAAAAAAAAGTGGCAATCCAAATTTTTGCATAGAGAGCGTACGCAGGAGCATAACTACTCAGAAGCAGCCACATCAACAGACCAAAAGAGACAATCCATACAATTCTTTTTTTACAAAACTGTTTAAATCTCGGTGCTACATAGAACATCGGAAGTACCTGAAATGCCACACCAATGATGAGTATTCCCGCAAAACCAAATACAGCCCATACACTGTGAACATTTGCAATGATATAGTGTAACTGCGTGATATCATCTTCTGCATACCCATACAAAAGAAACATTCCCATAAGCACTATAACAGAAGCAAAACTCAAACTCATACGCATAGCTTTAATACTTGCCGTCAAATGTTCTACCCCTCGAATTGCATAGAGCATGCTAAATAGAGGAATAAGAAAACCGCTGCCAAGTAAAAATGAAGCAGCCCAAAGTGCCGGCGCATTACTAAGTTCTAAACCTGTAGCCATAGACAAAAGACCTGTCAATAAAAACAGATGCGATACAGAGGTCACTAATTTTACTTTTGGAATGTTTGCACTAGCGAGTACTGGAAGCATCTGTGTGAGTGCTCCAAGCATAATAAATCCAAACAGACCAATAGTGATGAGATGTGTTACAACAATAGCATCTACAGAGTATCTACTCATTAAAGTTGCAGAGTCACTCAAAAGCAGTAAAATTCCTGCTAAAATTCCAAACAACGGTGCTGTAATAAAAAAACGCAGTGGTGCTGAAATGGGTGGCGCTTGATCAATCGATAAGCCGTTAAAATCCAATCTGCTTTCCTTGCGCTTATTCTACTACTAGAGAGTCCATCATCTCTATAATACGCCCAGCTTCTGCACTTAAGTGTTGCTGTGCCATTGAGTAGAGCATCTGCTCTTCTTTCATATTGTGTTGCTGTAGGAGAATCATCAAGGTTTCTGTAAGACCGAAAAATTTATCTTTGTCATTAGAGTCAATTGCATCGCTTAGTTGCGCCATAAGATTTCTCATTTGTGCATGTTCTTGGCGCATCATCTCTGTAGGACCCATAGTCATCCCTGTTTTTGCTTCAAACTCAGGAAACATAACACGCTCTTCCATCTGAAAGTGGTGTTCCATATCTGCTACAAACTCTTGAGTCAACTCTTTTGCACTCTCTAAGGAGCTGTTGGCTTTGTCTTCCATCTGTGAAAATACATCATCACATCGTCTATGGTCATTTGTCAAATAATCTTTTATATTGCTCACATTTCATCCTATATAAAAATTTTTTAACATTATATTGAAATAAGATAAATATCTGTTATATGCTTGTTAATTTAGAGATGTTACAATCTTATCACAAAACAAAAGGGTTGATTATGGCTGAAAATCTCAAAGGTAAATATTTTATTGCCTCACGAGGCTTTTATGGAACAAATTCTGTTACCTATCATAATATAGAAATTGAAGTTACAAAATACAACCATGATTATGCAAACCCTGTCACAAGTTTTGACTGGGGAGACACACAAACCCCTTCTAATCTTCTTGCCTTTGCTATTTTAAACACTATAGCTTCTCCTACTGTTGCACGAGTCTATGCTAACAAATACACGCAGAGTGTCATTAAAAACTTCAAAGAAGATGAGTGGCGAATGGAAGCCATTGAAGTAGCACGCTGGGTAAATGCAAATACCGACTATACAATAGAGATAGATGAAGAGGATGCCTTAAAAGTTGAACGAGAAACAGCAGAAAGGAAAAAAGAAGAACGAGAAAAAGAAAAAAGAAGAATCGAGCGTGAAAAAGAGTTCCAAAAACAAGTAAAAGAGAAACTAAAAAGGCGCTCAGATAAAACTCTTACAAACAGTGTTATTGATACGCTTTGTAAAGAGCTACACATCAAACATGAAACACTCGCAAAGATTTTGGATGTGCCGATGCAAACCATCAATAACTGGAGACTTGAAAATGAGATGCCAAAACTCGCACTCAAAGCAATAGAATTTTATAAAACCGGTATTAGTTTCAAAGAAAAAAACTCTAAACTTGAAATCGAAGCCAATAGATTCCAAGAGGAGTTCGTCAAAAATCAAACACAAATGGGTTTGTATGAAACTGAGCTTAACAAATACAAAAAATTCATTAATTCTTTAGACCTCCCAACACTCTATAAAAAATACAAAGAACTCTAAAACAGAACTCCTCCATTAAAATTTTCACAATATATACAAGCATTTAACAACACTAGGTATAATAGCCTCTTTAAAAGATAAAATCATTTCAAAAGCAGGCTCAATACATGAAAAACAAAAAATTTATAACCTTCGGTTTTGTATCCGTTGCTCTCTCTCTTAGTTTCGTACTTTCAACTACACTCTTTGCCAAAGAGAGTGTTTCAAAAAAACAGAGTTCTGAGAAATCACGACTCGAAGCACTTTCAAAGTTTACAAAAGTTATCAGTATTGTCGAAGAGTATGATGTAGATAAAGTAACAATTGAAGAGCTGATTGACAAAGCACTTGACGGTATGATGAAAAATTTGGATGCCCATTCAAACTACCTTACAGCAAAAGATTACAAACGACTAGAAGTACAAACAAATGGTGAATTTGGTGGTCTTGGAATCACTGTCGGCATGAAAGAGGGCGCCCTGACTGTTATCTCACCAATAGATGGGACACCTGCAGACAAAGCAGGCCTTAAATCTGGCGACATCATTTTAAAAATCAATAATAAATCTACGATTGGTATGACAATAGATGAAGCAGTATCTCTTATGCGTGGCAAAGTCGGTGATCCGATTAATATTACAATCGTCCGTGAAGGAGAAAGCAAACCACTTGCTATTCATATCGTGCGTGCTATCATAAAAATAGAGTCTGTTCATACAAAGATGGTTGGTGATGACATCTTATATATCCGTGTTGCAAGTTTTGATAAAAAGGTTGTAGAAGGAGTAAGTAAAGCGATTAAAAAGAAAAAAACCACAACAAAGGGTATTATTTTAGATCTTAGAAATAACCCTGGCGGGCTTTTAGACCAAGCTGTAGGTACAGTTGACCTTTTTGTCAATAATGGTATCATTGTTTCACAAAAAGGAAGACGTGCTGTTGAGACAAAAGAGTACGATGCACATGCCGGAAATACCATTACAAAAGTTCCTTTAGTTGTTTTAATCAATGGAGGGAGTGCAAGTGCAAGTGAAATCGTCAGTGGTTCACTGCAAGATCATAAACGTGCTGTTTTGGTTGGAGAAAAAACTTTTGGGAAAGGGAGTGTACAAGTTGTTCTTCCAATTACAAAAAAAGAAGCTATTAAACTAACTATTGCACGATACTATCTCCCTAGCGGACGTACAATTCAGGCAGTTGGTGTAAAACCCGACATCAAAGTTCTTCCAGGTGAACTCAAAACATATAAAAATGAGTATGCCATCAAAGAAGCAGACCTCAAAGCACACCTTCAAAAAGAGCTTGAAAAAGTTGATGGGAAAAAATCAAAGACTAAAGAAGATAAAAAAGATAAAAAAGATATAATTACGCCAAAAATGTTGAACAAAGATCTTCAACTTAAAGAGGGCGTTGATATTATCAAAGCGCTTATCATTACAAAAGGATAGCAAGTCAATGGAAAAGAGGGATTTACTTTACGAAGGTAAAGCAAAAAAAATATGGTCAACGGATAATGAAAATCTGGTTATTTCAGAATTTAAAGATGATTTAACTGCATTTAACGGTGAAAAAAAATCTTCTGAAGCAGGAAAAGGTGCGCTTAATAATAAAATAAGCACGGAACTTTTCAAACTTTTAGAAGCACACAAAATACCGACGCACTTCGTAAGAATGCTAGATGACAACCATATGCTGCATCAAAAAGCTGACGTAATTTTAATCGAAGTCATTGTCAGAAACATTGCAACAGGCTCACTCTCCCGTAATCTCGGCATAGAAGACGGAAAAGTTCTCCCTTTTACACTTGTTGAGTTTGATTATAAAAATGATGAACTCGGTGATCCAAAACTCAATGATCAGCATGCCCTGATCTTGGGGCTTGTTGATTTTCAAGATGAACTTGACAAACTTCGCCGCATGGCAAGACAGATAAATGACATCTTAAAACCTTACTTTGCAGACAAAGGTCTTAACCTTGTTGACTTTAAACTAGAGTTTGGAAAAGACAAAGATGACAACATTATCCTTATTGATGAGATTTCTCCTGACAACTGCCGTTTTTGGGATATAGAGAGTGGTGAGAAGATGGATAAAGATAGATTTCGTCAAGGTTTAGGCGGACTCACCGTAGCTTATGAACAAGTTTTAAATAGAATATTAGGAAAGTAATGATGAAAGCAGTAGTAAACGTATTTTTAAAAGCGGGTGTTTTAGATTCTCAAGGAAAAGCTGTGCATCATGCACTTGATTCTCTTCACTTTAATAGTGTTGAAGATGTCCGTATTGGAAAGCAGATTGTACTGCAACTCAATGAAAATGACCAAGAGAAAGCTATGGCAGATGTTACAAAAATGTGTGAAGAACTTTTAGCAAATACCGTTATTGAAGATTACACTATAGAGCTTGTATAATGAAAGTTGCAATTTTACAATTTCCCGGTACAAACTGTGAGTATGATACACAGCATGCATTTGAAAAACTTGGGTGTGAAACAGAGATAATCTGGCATAAATCAGAATCACTTCCAGCAGACAGTGACCTATTAGTTATTGCAGGAGGATTCTCTTACGGAGATTATCTACGCAGCGGGGCCATTGCTAAATTTTCTCCTGTTATGAAAGCTGTAGCTTCATATGCAAAAGAGGGAGGCAAAGTGCTTGGTATCTGTAACGGATTTCAAGTTTTAACCGAGATGCGACTCCTTCCGGGTGCACTCAAACGTAACGAGGGTCTTCACTTCATCTCAAAACATCATCACCTGCGTGTTGAGAACAGTGACAACACTTTTTTGAAAAAACTACAGAATGGTGATGTTGTAAATATTCCCATTGCACATCATGATGGTAATTACTATATTGATGCAGACGGTCTGCGTGAACTTGAAGCAAATGGACAGATTTTACTGCGTTATACAGATGAAAATGGTACGCTTAAAAACCCTAACGGCTCTGTAGAGTCCATAGCAGGCGTATGCAATAAAGAAAAAAATGTATTTGGACTTATGCCGCATCCTGAACGTGCTATGGAAGCAATTCTTGGCGGTGAAGATGGTATCGCTATGTTGCAAGGATTTTTAGAGTCGTGATAAAACTACTTTTTCTTACTCTTGTTTTAACTGCATCACTTTTTGCAGACAAAGTTCTCTACCTCAACTATGATAAAACACCAACAAGAGTAATTAAAGGTGAAATTTTTCCGGTAACGCTTAAAGCACTCTCGACTTTGAGAGATTTTGATGACATAGAATATAATTTTTCAAATCATCCTGGTTTACAGATTCTAGACGAAACACCTGTTCGCGAGCAAAAAGGAAAGTTCTTTTATGATACTTTTCATATGCTTGTGACACAGAGTGAAGCAAAACTTCCTGATGTGAATGCTTCTATTATCGCCGCGCAGGAGTATAACAGCACACAAATCAAGGGCGAAAAGCTCAATGTCATCACCCTCAATCCAAAAAAGAACTTCTCTAACATCATTGCTAACTCTTTTGAACTTCAAGAGTATAAAACAACAAGCTATGACAATCAGCATAACATTGTTGTTTTTGTCGCAACTGCAAAAAACTGTGATATCAAAACAATGCATTTTAACAATGTTTATAAACAGGGGATGGAATCTGTAACAGACTCCTATGATGAATCGAAGATTACCTATTTTGTCGTTATAGATAAACGTTTGGAGTATTTTACCTTTTCATACTTCAATCTTTTAGAAAATCACTATGAGTTGGTAAGTGTGCCTATCATCGTAGATGATGACAGTGTCACGACACAAAGTGACCTCAAGCCAAGAGACCAGTCGCACGATACAATTAAAATGTATATTGCGCTCACAATATCTATCGTAGGGCTCATCATTATTCTCTTTCGACAGAAATATATCTATCTTATTTTTATTCTGCTTCCACTTGGTTATACACTCTATTTAAGTATACCAGAGAAAGAAATATGCATCAAAAAAGGTTCCAATATTTATCTTTTACCTGTTGAGAATGGTACAATTTTTGAGACAACACCAAGAGAGTACCATTTGCCAAAAGAGGGCAGTGTTGTGAACTTTACAAAAGTAAAACTACAAAATGACAAAATAGGTTGGGTGAAAAATGAAGATACTTGCACATATTAACTGGGCAATAGCCACGGCTATAATCTTTGCCAACCTTGCACTCTCTATAGTGCTCTACCCTATTTTGCCACGTCCCTATTCAAGAAAAATTCCTGCTTGGATTATACGCATAACAACATTTTTTACAGTCACTCCAAGAGGAGAAGAGGATCCTGCAGCACAGATGTTTCTCATTAACCATCAAAGTGATTTAGATATAGCCATTATGGAGACAGTATCTAAAAAAGATTTATCTTGGGTTGCAAAAAAAGAGCTTTTTGATATTCCTTTTTTCGGTCTTGCTATGAGTATGCCCCAAGATATTCCCATTGAGAGACAGAGTAAATCATCTTTAGTGCGACTCATCAAAAATGCAAAAGACAGACTCAACAAAGGACGTGTCATAACCATCTTTCCAGAGGGGACACGCTCACGCAACGGGAAAATACTCCCTTTTAAAAGCGGAGCAAAGGTTGTCGCAGACAAGTACCAACTACGCGTCCAACCTGTTGTTTTGGTTGCAACGGCTGCATGTTATGACATTAAAAAGTTTTACTATATGCCTAAAGATATTAAAGTCGTTTTTATGGATTCTTTTGTGGCAGACAAGGAAAATCCTAAGTGGTTAAGTGACTTACGAGGAAAAATGCAAGCCGTGTACAATAAAGAGTTAGAAGGAGAAAAATCATGAAACGATATTTAGGGCACAAAAAGATTTTACGTATCTACATAGACACCTTGGACAAATATAATGGCCACCCTCTTTTTGAAGAGATACTCAAAGAGGTAAAAAGTGAACAGTTAGCCGGTGCTACAGTTTTCAAAGCTGTAGCAGGCCTAGGTGCTTTTACAGAGATGAGAAGTTTCAAAGTATGGGCTATGGCACAAGAGCTGCCCCTCATTGTAGAAATTATAGATGATGAGGAAAAAATACGCAGTTTTATTGAACATATCGATGGTATGATTGATAACGGACTTATAACGGTTATAGATACCGAAGTTATCAAATATAAACATGAAAATTTCAATACAGAAGCAAACTGATGAATATTACACTTTTGCTTTTTATCGGTGCAGGTGGATTTTTTGGAGCAATTTCAAGATTTTTAATCGCTACAAATGTTCAAAAATTCTCAGGTTCTTTTTTCCCTTATGGAACGCTCACGGTTAATGTCCTAGGAAGTTTTATCATAGGGTTTGCTGCAATGTTCTTTGCACAGAGTGTACAGCCAGAGTACAAAGCTTTTGTTATTACAGGATTTTTAGGAGCACTCACGACCTTTTCTACATTTTCGCTTGAAAATGTCAATATGCTCCAAGATGGTGAGTTTACAAGTTTTGGTCTCAATATTTTTTTAAATGTTACACTGACAATAAGTGCTACAATCGTTGCCGTTATGCTCTTTAAAAAGTTATATGCTTAAATAGCTATAACTTCATCTGCACACCACTTTGCCAAATCCATATCATGTGTAATTAAGAGCATTCCCATCTCCTCTAAATGCCCCATCAACATCTCCATCACATCAAGTTGAATAACATTGTCAAGTGCCGATGTCGGTTCATCCAAGAGCAGTAGATCCGGCTTCATCAGCATCGCTCGTAAAATTGAAGCACGCTGCAGTTGTCCGCCTGAGAGTTCATGTGGCAGTTTATGCAGTAGTTTTTCATCGAGGTTAAGGTTTTTAAGATACTTTTGAAGTTCGTCAAGCGGTGCTACATCTGATATCTGATTTAAGAGTGTGTAACTTGGATGAAAAGAGCTGTAGGGGTCTTGAAAAACTTCTGAGATATTTTTCGTAACAACAATAGAGCCCTTATGCGGTTTTATATTTTGTAAAACAAGTTCAAAGATAGTACTTTTTCCTGCTCCACTCTCCCCTACTATGGCTTTTAATTCTCCTTTTTTCAAAGATAAAGAGAGGTTTTCAAAAAGAATTTTCTCTTTTGAGTATCCAAAAGTAAGGTCTTGTATCTCTAAAACGTTTTGCAACTACTCGCTCTTTGTAAGTGCCAGATAATATTTAGTCAATTCTCTGTAGAGTTCTTCCGGTGTTACATCACTCTTCTCTTCCCAAATGCGTTTCATAACAACATTATCCTCTTCACCGTCCCAAACCTTGATGTATGAGCCATCTTTGTAACCATGGTCTTGACGGAACTGGTTGAGTATGTTCTTTCCAACATAAAGACGATAGAGTGCATCAAGATTTAATCCGCTCATCACCACAAGATCAAAAAATTCTGCAAATAAACTTTCTAGTTCAAGATTCTCTTTTGCCAGAACTATGCGCATAATGTTTTCTACCTTTTCTATAACTGCATTTGGCTCTGCAAAGTCCATTGAATCTCTCTCAATTTTGGAAAATGCTTCCATCTCTGAGATGTCATTCGCTACATCTTCTATGCCGCCTCGCAATGTTTTAAAGTAGTTTTCAATAGCTAAACTCATAATAAAATGCCATACATCAACAACTTCTATCTGATGATTTTCCCAATCCGGTTCAACTTCAATGTTTTTCCAATGCTTCCAAGGAAAGCTGTCAATCATCTCTGCACATTCCATATAGATACAACGCTTCCAATTGATTACTTTTTTGTTTTTGGTTATCCCTTTTACCCAATCTTCGCCATTTGTTGCATCATTGAGCTGATTTTGCAGCTGCAACATCAGTAAAATTTTACTATTCATACTCTTCCTTATCCTCGAATCTTTATGATATTTTATCCAAATATGGTAAAATCTCTCTCATGAAAAAAAGAATTAACTGCAGACGTTGTGAGTATTATTATGTCACATGGGAAAAGAATCAGCCGCATGGTTGTAAAGCGTATGGTTTTAAGTCAGCGCAACTGCCTTCCATGGTTGTTTTAAAAAGTAGCGGCAGTGATTGTGTCTTGTTTAAAGAGAAGTGTCCTGCCAAATAAGTTTTTTACCAAAACCAAGTCTGTTATCTGTCAGTTTAAAATAATCAACCTTGATTTTCCACAGAGTAGGACGCAGGGCCAGAGCATAGGGAAAGGTTTTAAAATATAAATTTTTGAGTTTTACATCTTCAAGTAGTTCAAATTTTCCCCGAAACTGCAGGCCTTGAATTTTCCCGATCTCTTTTGTTTCAAGTAAAATATTGCCGGCAACCTTTGGGTTTTGTTCAATCTGCTCTATATGAAGTGTCTCTTCACTGCTCGCTACAACAAAAAGCCGCTCTTTTGCAGCATAAGCATAAAAAAGAGAGCATGCACTTACCTCATCTTTTGTAGCCGTAGCAAGAGAAAGTACATGGTGCTGTTTTATAAAAGCTTCTATCTTCTGTAAATTTTTATCCATTAGAGTTTAAAGAGGTAGTTCTCCAAATCTTCAGCATCTTTGATAGCACGTTTTTCAAGCATCATAGATGCAATATCATCTTCAACAAACACTTCATATATATCCATAGGATTACTCATATTGTAAAAACTTTTCATAAACTCCAAAAGAATCTCAAAGTTATCATCCCGTACGCTATACTGTTTATGCTCTTTATACTCATCCCAATTAATTTTTATCATGCTTCTCTAAGGCTCCTGCTAATCTTTTTATTATCTCTGCCATTGTATCAGATGGCACGGCAAAATTCAAGCGCATAAAACCGCTTCCTGCTCTGCCAAAGCTCAAACCGGCATTAAGTCCCAACTTCGCCTCATGTACAAACCACTCACGTAATGCTTTGTCTTTTAAACCCATGCCCCGGCAATCCAACCATGCAAGATATGTCCCTTCTATAGGAGTGAGTTTGATAAGGTCTGCATAGTTGCGTGAGAGTTCTGCTAACATCGCATAATTCTTCTGCAGATGTTGCAACAGTGCTTCCAACCACCCTTCTCCCTCTGTGTAAGCTGCTTCAAAAGCGACATGACTCAGCACTGCTCCCTGCGCAAAATGGACACGCTCATATGCCTTTTCAAACTGCTTACGCAAAGCAGCATTTGGAACGGCAATACTGCTCATAGCAAATCCTGCCATATTAAAGGTTTTTCCAACACCTATAGCACTCACAGAGATATCTCTTGCGTGAGCAGAGAGTGAAGCGAAGGGAATATGCCTGTTTGGTTTATAAACCAAGTCACAATGTATCTCATCGGCAAAAACGATAATGTCATTTTCATAACAAACCTCAGCTATTGCACGCAGTTCTTCCTCACGCCAAACCCTTCCAACAGGGTTATGCGGAGAACAGAGCAGTAGCAGTTTTGTACTTTTATCTATCTTTGCTTTAAAATCTTCACTATCAAAAGTGTAGCTTCCATCCTCACGCTGCTTTAAAGAGTTCAAAACCAAACGGCGTTCTAATTTTTTAACAGTATTAAAAAAAGGAGAATAAACAGGCGTTTGCACAATCACCCCTTCCCCTCTTCTCGTAAATGCTTCAATAACCACAGCCATAGAAGCTACCACAGAGTGTGAGTAAAACATATCTTCACGCTTAAATGCTACACCGTGGCGTTTTTGCATCCATGCTATCTGCGCAAGAAATGCAGAATCAGGCACCTCTTCATAACCGACAATGGGATGCTCTAGTCGTTTTTTCACAGCATCGAGAACAAAATCCGGTGTATTGATATCCATATCTGCCACCCATGCCGGCAGAACATCTTGTGTACCAAAAAGCTCCTCACGCAAGGTATATTTTTCCGCATTACTCTGCTCACGCGAAGCGGCACTGCTAAAGTCAAACACTATTTTTTCTTCCAAACACTCAGCTCTGCAATCGTATGCTGATACTTTCGCGCTGTCTCTTTTATAACAAACTCCAAGTCTTGATGATGCAATAGTTCAAAATCATCTGCAAGTGTCTCACGCAAGCTCTCAAGCGTTCGAACCTCTTTGCCCTTGGCATCGTAATAACCACCAAGCCACAACTCTTTTGCCGTTGACTCTTCCTGCCAGGTATAAGGAGAAGTAAGTACTAAAATCCCCTCTTCGTTTAGTCTCTGAGCAACATCTTCTAAAAAAAGCTTTGGATTGTAAAGTCTGTCAATAAGATTTGTCGCCATAATGAGATTATAGCCTTTGAAGTTTGGCTTGAGGTTACAAGCATCTCCCTGCCAAAATGCGACCTTCTCTTTGAGTGCTTCATATCCAAGCTCTTGGAGGGTCACTTTCTTTTGCAGTCTGATTTCACCCTCTTCTTTAGAACTGTATGCAACATAACCATAATTTTTGAGTTTTGAGCCGACACCTACAAAACGCACAGAAAAGTCAATGCCCTCCACCGTGTCAAAATATTTTGCAAGTTCAAAGGAAGCCCGACCGGTTGCACAACCAAGATCGAGTGCTTTGCTTCTGTTTTTTGCAAAAGAAGAGGCTATCTCTGCACAAGCAATGGCAAAGTTCTTCACACCAAAATGTCCCTCACCGTACTGAAATTCGCAGTATTGTGAAACCAGCTCGTCACTCTCATAAATATCTTCACTTTTTTCTTCATTATTGGAGATAACATAGCGAAAACCTGCATTTTGAAAAAAATGCTTTCGAAATGCATAACGAGAGTGCTGCATAATCAAATTCCCGCTACTCGCCCATGAAGCGCCCAAAATAAGCGCATGTTTTTCATCAAAGGTCGGCGTTGAAAAATCATCATACGCTTCATGTACTTCAAAATCTTTAAAGCCTCGAATCGGCGTACGGCTCCACTGCCAAACATTTCCGATAATATCATAGATACCGTTAAACCCAAATTCATCCACAGGACAAGAAGATGCGTAATGATAGAAGTTGATATTTGCACGACTCTCATGCAACTCAGGAATATCATGCAGACCAGAAGCTTTATAAATAGCCGCATACTCTGTTTCACTCGGCAGTTGATAGAGCAGACCATCTTTTTGGCTTTTATATCTACAAAATGCTTCAGCTTCGAGGGCATTGACATCAACCGGCCAATTGAGCGGCATATCTATAATTTTATAAAGTGCTCTGTACTTATAACTTTCATCCACTTTCACCCAAAAATGAGGATGTTTTGCCTTACTTTTGCGTAAAAATTCTAGCCCCTCTTCATCCCAATATGCCACATTCTCATAACCACCGTTTTCAACAAACTCCATAAACTCGCCATTACTGACAAGGTATTTTCCCGCTTGAAAACCGGCAATTTTCTCTTCATAACTGCCATACTCATTATCCCAACCATAGAGATGATGTTCGCGTGATTTTCCAAGCTTTATTTCACCCCCTTGAATCGTAATCATCTCATTTTTCACAGTTTCACCTGCGTGAGGACAGAGAATAAACTCCTCCACTTCTTTTACAAGCTCTATAGGCATCTGCCGGTGCAACACCAAAGATGTCTCTATGTGAATACGTTCATGCTCGATTCCCATCAGTATAATCCACATAGCAGAATCATCACGAATAGGCAGAGAAAAATCAAGCGTCTCAATCAGTTCATTCACAAGAGTACGCACCTGTTCACGATATACCCTGACATCAGAAACTTCCGGCCATTTGTAACGCGCTTCCTCCATATCATCCCAATCCATCTCATCCACACCTACAGCAAAAATAGATTCAAATTCAGGGTTTATACGCTTCCCTATAATCTTCATATTAATCAGTTTATTTACAAAAAAAGTGGCCGTATGTCCAAAATAAAAGATCATAGGATGACGTGTCCGTTCGCTCTTTTTATAAAAAATACTCTCATCACGCAACACTTCAAAAACTTTTTCATACAGATCAAACGTGTTATTGAAATACTTTTTTATCTCTTCACGTTTCTCTTCAATACTCGTTCCGTTCAGACTTATCGGATACATACTTAGTTTACTCACGTCCACGCTCCACTCTTATAATTTTTGTTACTCTGCAATAGTTATTTTTATCTTCTCATGCAGAGGCTCAGACCGCAGGGAGGATTTGTCCTCGGAAGGAAAAGATAAAAATAACGGTTCAATGATGTCAAATGCTTCAACACCCCATTATGTTATAATCATTATATGAAATTTTATCAAAGTAAATTATTAAATTCATTTTCAAATCTCACGCACTGCTTTACAAACAAGCAAAACGGGAATCTTGCTTTTCATGTAAATGATGACCCAGACAGAGTTCTTAAAAATCATCAAAACCTAGCCCAGGAACTTGATTATAAGATGGAAACACTTGTTCATATGAAACAAATTCACTCCAACAGCGTACACATTGTAACGAGTAATGACACCTTTTATAAGCCACCTACCTGCGATGCTCTCATTACGGATAAACAAGAGATTCCTTTGATGGTAATGGTAGCCGACTGCTCCCCAATTTTATTTTATGATCCAAAACAACAAGTCATTGCAGTAACCCATGCAGGACGAGTAGGAACGTTTAAAAATATTGTTAAAAATGTTATTGAAAGTTTTGTGGATGATTTTGGCTCAAATCCATCAAATATTCTTGCTTGTGTTGGCCCTACAATATGTCAAAAATGTTATGAAGTAGGAAAAGAGATTCTCCAGGAAGCAGAAGAAAAAAACCTCAACTATGCCATTAAACAAAAAGATGATAAATATTTTCTCGACATCCGTTGTATTTTAAAAAAGCACCTGCGTGAGAATGGCTTAAATGAAAATCATATAGAACTTTCACCACACTGCTCAAAATATGATGCCAAATTTTATTCGTACAGAGAAGATAGAGCGTGTGGAAGATTTGCAGGTCTTATAAGCTTACACTAACTCCTGCACCTTTTTGGCAAGTTGCTTGGGAAGTAGTCCTAAAGACTCTTCTACAATTTTTGTATTGCCGTGTGTTATAAACGAATCACCATATTCAAAACTCGTAACAGAGATGTCAAAAATCTGTTCATCCGCTAAGAACTCTAAAAGTGCAGAACCAACGCCGCCTATTTTTGAACTGTCTGAAAAAACAAACCATTTTTTATGTTTTTTTGCCATCTCACGCAGCATTACAGTATCGAGCGGTTTTACAAATCGTAGATCAAGAATACTCACTTCTTCGCTTAAAAGTTTCGCTGTTTCATATGCACGACCTACTCCATTTCCATAGCCAATCAAGAGTATATCACTCTCACGAGACTGTAAAAGCTGTGACTTTGCCAATTCAAAAGGCAGAGACTTCGGTAACTTTTCGGTAGAGATAAAAGCCCCTCTTGGATAACGCAAAGAACAAGGATGCTCATACTGCGCAGCAAAAGCCAGAGCTTGATGAAAACTCTTCTCATCACGTGGAGCGAAAAGGGACATATTTGGAATGGCACGTAAAAAACTTATGTCAAATACACCCTGATGCGTCTCTCCATCTTCTCCCACTATTCCAGCACGGTCCAGTGCAAAAACAACAGGAAGATCCATCAGACATGTGTCATGAATCACCTGATCATAACCACGCTGTAAAAATGTTGAGTAGATTGTACAAAAAGGTTTAAAACCCTCTTTTGCCAATGCACTCATAGACGTTACTGCATGCTGTTCTGCAATGGCGACATCCCAAAAACGATTTGGATATTTTTCTATGAGTTCGCTAAGACCTGTGCCGCTTGGCATTGCTGCTGTTGCACCGACTATTTTATCATTGTTTTTACAAAGATGCAGCATTGCTTCTGTATATATTTGTGTCGCAGATTTTACAGATGACTTTTTAGAAGAGGAGCCACTGCTTATGTCAAAAGGACCGACACCATGCCACTTTTCTTCTTTACCTTCTGCTATCTCATAGCCCTTGCCTTTGAGTGTCTGAGCATGAATAAGTACAGGTTTTTTCAACTTTTTCGCTGTCTGCATTATCTCTATCAACTGCGTGAGGTTATGCCCATCGACAGGACCAATATAGTCAATCCCCATCTCTTCAAAGAGCATACCCGGTGTTATAAGCTTGAGTGATTCTTCCATTCTTTTAGCAATGTAACGTGCACCTTCACCAAAGTTATCTACAAAACTTTCAGTTGTTTTTTTAAAACGCTGATAAAAAGGTGAAGCCATGGCGGAAGAGAGCATGCGTGAAATTGCACCAATCGGTTTAGCAATACTCATCTCATTATCATTTAAAATAATGACCATTGGGTATTTTCTATCTCCAAGTTCATTGAGTGCCTCATAGACCATACCTGCGGTCATAGAGCCGTCACCTATCATCACAACAGGAATACGCTCATCCTCCTCGCCTTTGAGTGCGATGGCCTTTGCAGCACCGACACCCAAAGAGATGGAAGTCGATGAATGCCCCGCAACGAAATAATCGTCTTTACTTTCAGTCGGTTTCGTATAACCACAGATACCGCCAAATTGACGTAGAGTATCGAACTCATCCCATCTTCCTGTAAGCAGTTTATGTGCATATGCTTGATGCGAAACATCAAAAATAAAAGGGTCTTTTTTAGAATCAAACACCTTATGCATAGCTACAATAATTTCTGTAGCCCCTAATGTCGAACTTAAATGACCACCATTTTTACTGACTACTTCTAAAATTCTTTCTCGAATATCTGCACACAGAGTCTCTAACTCTGCAATACTTTTATTTTGTAAATCCATTTTACTCACTTAAAGCCGCTTTCTTTACTCTCTCAAATCTTTTTGATATCTGTGCATCTATATTTCCGGCATCGCTGATAACAACAACACCACCCTCGTTAATCGCACTGTCTGCAAGAACTGTAATATGTTCCAGTTTTCCAAGATGTTCGGATATATATGCATGATTTTTAGGATTTACTTTCAATGTCACTTTTGATGCGCCTTGTAAATCACCTATGAGCTCATCTGACAATATTTTTGCAACCTCTGAAGAGTTTGTACTCAGTTCTACCTTAATTACCTCTTTGGAAATATCAAGTGCTGCCGTAACAAGCTCATTTTTTAAGCTCTCTAAGGAGCTCTCAAACTCCTCTGCACTCTGCTCTAACTTCGATATAGAAGTAGTAAAAAGTGCTATCTGTTCATTTAAATTTTTATCTATCTCTGCAAGAGCCTGTGCATGACCGGCCTTCATTCCCTCTGCAAAAGCTTCCTCTTTTTCTTTTTGGAGTCTCTCTTTAAACTCTTCCTCTTTAGCTTCAAGCTTCATCTGCAGTTTAATAAAGTTTGATGACATCTCATCCGTTTTTTTCATGAGAGATTCAATCAAAGACTCTTTTGATTTACTGTCTAGTGCACTTGAGTCAATCTCTGCTGCATTTTGTATAACACTCTCATTGGTTGCAGACTCTCTGTGCTCTTGCACCTCTTGAGTATCTGCGTCACCACCCAGAGCAATAACCTTGAAGTTATACTTCTCTACATGGTGCTTTTCAATTCTGCTGTTTGGAATTACTGTCGCCATAATGCTACTCTATCATCTCTTCAGATGAACCCATCTGAATTGTACCGGCTTCGGCCAACTGATTGACTGCTTCGACAATTTTTCTCTGTGCTGTTTCTACATCTTTCATTTTCACTGCACCAAGGAACTGCATCTCCTCTTCAAATGCCTCTTTAGCTCTCTCACTCATAGCAGAGAAAAACTTCTCTTTGAGCTCTTCAGGGGAAGATTTGAGTGCTAACATCAAATCTGCTTTATCAACAGATTTAAGTACCTCTGTAATTGCTGTTTTATCAAGTGAAACCATATCTTCAAAAGTAAACATCATCTCTTTAATGCGTGTAGCAAGCTCCTCATCTACCTGTTCAATTGTAGAGAGTGTCTCTTTGGCAGATTTGACACCAAGACGGTTAAAGATGTCAGCCACGGCACGCGTTCCACCAACTTCAACTTTATAGGATGCAAGGGATTCAAGTTTAGACTCAAGCACGGCTGAAACACGCTTGATAACTGAAGGCGAGATATCCCCAAGTTTTGCCATACGCATAGCAACTTCACTTCGCAAATCATCAGGAAAAAACTGTAGTGTATCTGCCGCTTCTGTAGGATCCATATGTGCCAAAATAAGCGCAATAGTTTGTGGATGTTCATTAATGATAAAGTCAGAAAGCTGCTGCGGCTTGATTTTTGAAAGGTAAGAAAAGTTTTGTGTATTTTGCATACTTTTTGAGAGTTTCTCTAAAACTTTTTTTGCCTCTTCCGGTCCAAGCGTTCTGTAGAGCAGTTCTCGTGCATACTCCATACCGCCAGAAGTAAGGTATTGTCCTGATTGAAAAATTGCATGAAACTCTTCTAAAATTGCCGTTGCTATGGCACGGTCAATCGTTGTATTTGTGGCGATAAACTTAGATATCTCCGTAATTGTTTCAACATTCATATTTGAAAAAATATCAGCTGTTACATCTTCGCCAAGCTGTAAAAGTAAAATGGCAATCTTCTCTGCCATTCCCATCTCATCAAAAACTGCTTGTTGCTGCTGCGTCATACTGGACATATCTTAACCTTTCTCCCCTTTAGGGATTTCAGCCTCTTCGCTGAGAAGTGCTTGAAGAAGTGATGCCACATCTTCAGGAGAATCTTCCGCCATTGTTCTTACTTTTTCTAAAATCACTTCATGTTTGAGTTCATCTTCATTAAAGTTACTTGTCATACCGAGTTGTTCTTCAACTTTTTTACGCATAGACTGTACTTTTTCTACCAAGTCCTCACCCTCATCATCTTCAAGTTCAAGTTTTGGTGCTTCCATCTCCTCATCTTCACGAGAGACTTCAAGCATTTTCCCGGCAAATGGTGCGATAACCTTCTTGTAAAGAATAAGCAACAAGAGAAGAACAAAAATATACTTAAATAGATCCGCAAACGGTGTAATATAAGTCTGTGTAAACGTCACTGCCTGACTTACACCATTAGGTGTACTCGTAGCGGCTCTTTCAAACTGCAGATTTTGAACACTGATCTGATCACCGCGTGCCGAATCTATTCCGATAGAGCGACTTGCCAATGAATCAAGAGCTTTTAAATCTGTCGCATCCAACGGCACATACTCTAACGTACCTGTCGGCTTTCCGTCTTTCTCTAGCTTATGCTTATACTTACCATCTACAACAACTGCAGCTGTAATTCTTTTGATTCTCGCAAATTGGCTCTTTGTAGTGCTAACAGTTTTACCCACTTCATAGTTTGTTGTCCCACTGTTTTTTGTATATTTTTCAACTGTTTTTTGTGACTTCAACCCTTTCACCGGACCAATATTACTCACAGTTCCTGGAACACCGCCAACTTGCTTAGGCTGAACACCTTCGCGTTTCTCTTCACTTGTCTGCTCACTTCGGACAACATTCTCAGGATCATACACTTCTGAGGTTGAGCTTTTTTGTGAAAAATCAAACTCTACACTTACTTGAGCAACAACCTTATCAGCACCACCAACAAAAGGAGCAATTACATCGACTATCTTATTTTGCAGTTTTTTCTCTTCTTTGAGCTTGTATCGTTGTTGGACAACAGAAAGTTCGCCCATTTGAGACATTTCATCATTATCTCCAAGCGTAACACCGTCACTGCTTACAAGCATGACATTTTCAGAGGTAAGTCTTGGGACAGAAGCCGCTACAAGGTTTTTAATGCCTCGAATCTGTTTAGAAGAGAGCGCACGTCCTTCAACAATTTCCACCATGACCGATGCAGTAGGCGCTACCTGTTTTGAGACAAAAAGTGTCTCTTTTGGAAGTGCCAGACTCACTGTTGCATGCTCAACCGGTGAAAGTGCTGTAATAGTACGGGAGAGTTCACCCTCTAAAGCACGAAGATGTTTTATTTTTTGGTCAAAATTTGTTGCTCCGAACTCCTGCTTGTCAAAAAGTTCAAATCCAACACCGTCATTTTTTGGAATGCCCTGTGCCGCGATAGCGATACGCTCTTTATAGACGATACTACGCGGAACTTTAATCACATTGTTAGGCCCGATTTCATACTTAATGTTGTCTTTGTCAAGCTGTGCGACAACTTTTCCGGCATCTTTATCACTAAGCGTTTCAAAAAGAACTACATAGGAGCCTTTTGTGCTTTTGTTTGCAGTATAAACAACGAGAAATATTATAAAAGAGACAATACCAAATACTGCTGCTGCAATAATTATCTTTTGTTCTCTACTCAGCTTTGCATACAAAACTGATAATTGCGAAAAAAGTGCCTTAAAATCCATTAATCTCTCATCTTCAATATTTTATAATAACTCTGCTGCAAGTTCAAAAAAACGGTCATTTTGTTCTTTTGTTCCAACTGTTACACGAATTGCATTCATTCCATACCCACTCAAATTTCGCACAATCATTCCACGTCGAAGCAAAGCATCCGACAATTGTGTTGCATTTATGTTATTATTGAAGCATAAAGTAACAAAATTTGTATAACTCTCTATTATATCTATTTTTTGCTTGTTTGCAAACTCTTCATAGCGTTTCATCTCTTTGAAATTCAAAGCGATACATTCATTCACAAATTCTGCATCTTCAAGTGCTACTGAAGCTGCTTCAAGTGAGAGTGTCGTAATGTTAAACGGCGGACGCAGTTTATAGAGCTCTTTGATGATTTTTGCATCGGCGAGTCCATAGCCAACACGCATACCGCCAAGCCCATATGCTTTTGAAAATGTTCCAAGATAGATAACATTGTCAAATTTCTCTATAAGCTCTTTTGGACTTACTTTTTTAGAACTCTCTTTATATGCGGCATACTCCATATAAGCCCCGTCAACTACTACCAATGTATCACTGTCGATTTTGTCTAAAAAGGCTAGCATCTCTTTTGTACCAATCGCATCACCGGTAGGATTATTCGGCGTACAAAGGAAAATAATATCTGGATTTTCCTGCGTATAGAGTTCATAAAACTCATCCAGATTATGCTCTTGTGAAGCAGTTCTTATTATCTGGGCACCTACATGTTTTGCATAGATTTCATACATGGCAAAAGTAACGGAATTGATGAGAATTTTAGAATTTCCATCCGCTTTTGCATGCATCAAAAACTCTATGATCTGATCGCTACCACTGCCTATAACAATGTTTTGCTCTGCGACTTCAAATCTATGTGAGAGCCCCTCTTTGAGCTTCTTCATTGAGTCATCAGGGTACATCGCCATATGTGGTAAAATTTCACTGACGGCATGCTGCACTTTCACAGAACATCCGTAAGGATTCTCATTTGATGCCAGTTTTACAATATCTTTTGGCTCGATCCCAAACTCACGCACAACCAGTTCTATCGGCTTACCAGCCTCATATGTCGAAATATTTTCCAGTTTTTTATTAAATTTCAATCTTCACCCTTTACATAGCTTCCCAGCCAAGTTACTTCATTTGTATGTTTTGCTATCACTTTTTGTACTCTCGCTTCATCTATGTGACCATAAAAGTCGATGTAGAACCAGTAACCAAAACCGCCGCTCTCTTTGGAGGGGCGTGACTCAATTTTTGAGAGATTTATTTTTGCTGCATCAAAATCACTTAAAAAATGGACTAAAGAGCCCGCTTCATTGGCATCTTTTAACTTTGCCAAAATACTTGTCTTATCATCACCGCTGACACCATTTTTAAAGTCACTCAGGATTATAAAACGTGTAGCATTATCATGCACATCTTCGATATTTTCAAACATGACAGGTACACCATAGAGTTTTGCTGCTATATGTGAGCAGATTGCAGCAGACTCTTCATCTTCACTTGCAAGTATTGCCGCTTTTGCTGTTGACTCAACCGGAATATGTTCAATATTCATCAAATCATACTCATTTAAAAACTCTCGGCACTCGCCAAAACCCTTATCTTTAGAGTAGATACGCTTAATATTTTTTAATGAGGCCGCTTTTGTAGCAAAAGAGATATGAATAGACATATAAAGCTCTGCTACAATTTTAACAGAAGATTTTGAGAGCAGATCAAGTGTCTCACCAACCACACCGTCACGTGAGTTTTCAATCGGCACAACACCAAATTTCGCACGTTTAGCTTCGAGTTCTTTAAAAACCGACTCTATGGAATTGAGAGAAAGATAGTTACTCATAGCCCCGAAACGACTCTCTGCCGCTTGGTGCGTAAATGTTCCTTCAGGCCCGAGATAGGCAATTTTTTCTGGGAGTTCAAGATTACGTGCAACAGCAAAAATCTCTAAAAAGATAGCTTCAATGGCACTTTTATTTAAAAGGCCTTTTTGTTCACCATTGAGTTTTGAGAGTCGTTCTATGATGGCTTTTTCACGTTCTGGTCTGTAAATCGCGCCACCAGTATCTTGTTTGATTTCTCCTACACGCTCAACCACCTGCATACGTTTGTTCAGCAGAGTAAGCATCTCATTATCTATCGTATCTATGGCAATTCTACACTCATCTAATGTTTTCATAATTCCTCTCCCTTTATACGTTCAAGAACTTCTTGCATATCTTTGCAAATAGTGTCAGGCTTTACGTTCTCCGCCAAAGAAGGTACAATCTCCTCAGCTGTTTTATACTTTCCGCTTGTTACAAAAACCGTCTGCATTCCAAGCTCTTTTGCACCGCCCAAATCACCTTTGACATCATCACTAATAATTGTTATTTGCTCGAAATCTGCACTGTTATTTTGCAGTTGTAGTCGCGTGAGCGCTTCGCTGTAAAAAGCAACACTTGGTTTGCCGACCACTTCATAAGAAACACTTGTCGCAAACTCCAGCATCCTTAGTATTGCGCCAACACCTGGATAACGCTTGCTGTTTTTGGCATAGATGGATGTCTCATGCATCCCGACAAGTTTTGCACCAGAGAGCAAAAAGTCAATCATCTGTGCATACTCATCGGCACTAAAATCTTCTTTTGTCGCGACAAGCAAAGTTTTTGGCTTTGTATAATCAAGCGTGTAGCCCATATTTTGTAGAGTTGTTAAAAATTCCTCTGCACCATACGCAGCAACTGCATCTTTGTGAACATAATTTTCAAGTAACATCAGAGGGTCAAGATATTTCTCATAAGAGAAATTAAAACCTATAGATTTCAGGTAGCTATAAAAATCTTTGGATGCTTTTTTTGTATTGTTTGTAATCACCATATAAGGAATATTTTGCGTATTTAGATGTTCAATAAACTCTCTGCTACCCCTGATTGGTGATTTGTCGGTATCAGAGATTAATGTACCTTGAACATCTATAAAATACATCTTAATCCTCTAGGTACTCTGTCTCTAAAGCTATCAAATCTTCAAAACTTTCACGTCTGCGAATAAGTCTCGCTTTAGTGTTTTCAACAGCAACTTCAGCGCTTCTTCCACGGGTATTATAATTACTTCCCATGCCAAAACCGTATGCACCGGCACTTTTTATAACCAAGATATCCCCATGTTCTAAAGGAGGCAATAGATAATCTTTTGCAAAGAAATCCCCGCTCTCACATACAGGCCCGACAATATCAACAGCTCTTGGCTCACCTACTGCATCACTCAAAGCTTCTATCTCATGGTATGCTTTGTAAAGAGAAGGTCGTAAAAGGTCATTCATAGCACCATCAACCACTACAAATTTTTTCTCTCCGTTTTGTTTCTCATACAAAAACTTTGTTATAAAATAACCCGCATTTGCAGTTAAAAAGCGCCCAGGTTCACATAAAATAGTCATGTCAAGTGCTGTTAATGTCCCCAGTATCGCCTGTGCATATTCGTATGGTTCAATAGTTGTCTCATCATCATATTTGATACCAAGCCCGCCACCTATGTCAAAAAATTTCAGCTCAATATCTATGGCCTGTAGAGAACGCACAAGATCTGCTACTATCTCAGCTGCTTCACGGATAGGCTGCAGTTGAGTCAATTGAGAGCCAATGTGAAAGTGAATACCGACAGGGTCAAGATTTTCAGAGTTGTTTGCTTTGATGTACATTCTTTTTGCCGCGTCTAAATCTACGCCAAATTTATTGTCATGCAGACCTGTTGAGATGTACGGATGTGTTTTTGGATCTATGTTTGGGTTGACTCTAATGCTGATGCGCGCTGCACAATTGAGCTCTTTAGCAATGAGTTCAACACGCCCAAGCTCCGCTTCACTCTCCACATTGATATATAAAATATCACGCTCAATTGCTTCGCGAATCTCATCGTCACTCTTTCCAACACCGGAGAAAATAATTTTATACGAAGGAATACCTGCTAAAAATGCACGACGTACTTCGCCAATGCTCACGCAGTCTGCACCACTGCCAAGTTTTGCAAAATGTTTCACAACACTGAGGTTCGAGTTTGCTTTTACCGCATACGCAATAATGGACTTTCTGCCGCGAAATGCCTCTTTGAGCGCTTCGTACTGCTCTGCCATATAGTCAAAATCATACACATAAAGGGGAGTGCCATACTCTTTGGCTAATTCTTTAAAATCAATCATAAAAATTCCAAATATTTTTTAAGTGATTTTATCAAAAATGTGCTTAATTAGCATTTATGAGGTTGCTAATCTATGCTTTCTCCACTGTCTGATTGCGACCAAAAGGAGAAGTACTATAGGCCCTATTATTCCTACTTCACTCGAAATTGTTTTGTTATTTGAGAGTTCAATGAGCATCATCAGTATGCCCCAAACCAGCAATGTTGACAAAATTGCAGCAAAACTAAAGAGTGAAACATTTAAGAAACGGACACTTATAGGGACAAAAAAGAAGATAATCACGATGAGAAAAGGGACAAAAAACGGATAGATAAAAATCTTGTAAAGTGCTCCTTTGATTGTTCTTGTATCAATTCCCTGACTATCTAAGAGGCGAATGGCATCAATGGCATCTCCGATGGTAAAGTTTACTTTTCCCTCATAGACCTGATCGAGCATCTTTGGACGGAAACCCTCAAGTATATTCAAATCATCTGCTTTTGAGACCTTGATACCAGGAGAAGACAAAGATAAATCATCTGGTTTTTCAATCAAATCACCCTTTTTAATATGCCAAAAACCGTTACGATACTCTGCTGATTTTGCAATTACAACCTCTTTTAAAGAGTTGTTTTTTACACTAAAAACACGCACTCCTTCTGCACGCTCCTGCAACGGTAGCAGTTTTGAAAAATAGACATACTTTCCTTTGTATGCAAAGAAAAGGTTACGTGTCGGGTTTAAATACTGCGCATGTTCTCGGATATTGCGTGAGAACTCCTGAGCACGGGCGAAACTTGACCATGTATGCAGAGATATAAACAAAATAATGATAGTTGTAGATACAAGCACAAAGGGCTTAAGTACATCAACCCTTGAGTAACCCAAAGAGAAGAAAGAGACAAGTGCATTCGAGCGGATTAAAAATATTTTTGTCGAAATCATCGCAAAAACCAAAGAGAGCGGCAGGAGTAAATCTATGGCATAAAATGCATTGTAGACCATATAAATCAGCACAAGGTTGGCAGATTTTGAAAGTTCTGCAGCATGCTCCATATAGTCAAAACCAACCACAAAAAGCATCAAGGCACCAAGAATAATGGCAAAATACTTTAAATAATGCATCGCAATATATCGAAAAGCTAACATTCTATTGCCCTTTTTGAGTATTTACAGCGTGTCCCTTCTAAAGAGTGCTTTGTGAGGTACTCGACTGCATCTGCTGCATTGTTTATAACTTCATCTAAGCACTTTTCATTCTCTAAAGAAAATGCACTGAGTACGTAAGAGACTACCTCCCCTCTGTACGCTGGTTTGCCTATGCCCATTCTTACGCGAACATACTCTTTTCCTATCATCTCATCGAGAGATTTAAGCCCGTTGTGACCACCATGTCCACCGCCTTTTTTAAAACGCAGTGCACCAAAAGGCAGATCTAAATCATCATGTATTACAACAACATCTTCGATTTTGTAAAAATTTTTAACTTTAACAACAGAATTCCCTGAGAGATTCATAAAAGTGAGTGGTTTTAATAAAAAATGATTTTGAAATTTATAGAGTTCCCCTTCAAAATTTGAAGAGGAGAGTTTAGAAGCATTATGACGGGCAATAAGCTCATCAATAACCATAAATCCGATATTATGGCGTGTTTTTTCATAATCTGGTCCTGGGTTACCCAGTCCGACTATGAGCATTATTATTTTGCTTTAATAATACTCAATACTGATACACGATCAGCATCTGTAAAAGTAACATCATCTGTTGTAGCGATATCACGAATAAGTTTTGCATCTCCAACATCCATATCAGTTACATCAATAACGATAGCTTTTGGAAGTGCTTCAATAGCAGCTTTTACACGTAAACGTCTTTTGTTAATGTTTATAAGACCTTTATTTTTAACACCGATTGCTTCACCAACAGCTTCAACAGGAACCATGTAGTGTGTTACTACACCTGGTTGCGCTATCATAAGATCTACGTGTAAAAGTTTCCCTGTTACTGGGTGTGACTCATATGATTGAACGACTACATTCATCTCATTTCCGCCTATTTTTACTGGAAATGCCAATGTATCTTTGTTGCGAACAGCACGGATATATTCATTCTCTTTGAATGCAGCATTGATATTCTCAAGCCCTTTTCCGTAAATATTCGCAATTAGATAACCATCACGGCGAAGAGCTTTTGTGCCCTTTTTGCCAATACTCTCTCTAACTATACCTTCTAACATATGAAGTCCTTATTTTAAAATGGACGCAATTATATCTTTTTTTGAATTAAATTTTACTTTAAATCAAAGATATCATCATCAGTGCTAATAACAGTCGTTGCTTGAGCTGATTCTTCTCCCTCATTTGGATTACTTGTGATTTTACCCGTTGTCAGTCCAGAGATTTTAAGTTCCAAATCAGAAGCACTTGTTGCATTATCAAGTGCTTGTTCTTTAGAGATAATCTTTTCATTATAAAGATCAAAAATAGCCTGATCAAAACTTTGTGATTTGTAATGCTCTTTTCCGGCTTCAATCGTGTCACGAATTTCATAATCACGATTTTCCATGATGAGCTTCTCAACTGTAGGTGTTCGTACCAAAATCTCTAAAGCCGCTCGACGTTTTCCATCAATGGTAGGAACGAGTCGCTGAGAGATTACCCCCTGTAAAAGCCCTCCAACAGAGAGTCGCACACGGTTTTGTTCCTCTGTAGGAAACTGTGCGATAATACGGTTAATCGTCTCTTTCGCATCTACCGTGTGCAGTGTTGAAAACACCAAGTGACCGGTATCTGCAGCATGCAGCGCCAAGTTAATAGTCTCACGGTCACGCATCTCCCCAACCAAGATAATGTCAGGATCTTCACGCAGCGCTGCACGCAGTGCCGTACCAAAAGAGAGTGTATCTTGACCAACAGAACGCTGATTAATAATACAGCCTCTATCTTTATGAACAAATTCAATCGGATCTTCAATTGTAATAATATGCTTTTTTTTTGTCGTATTTATCTCATTAATGAGGGCTGCAAGCGTGGTTGATTTACCCGAACCGGTAACTCCTGTTACAAGAACAAGTCCTCTCTCCTTATGCGCAAAAGTTCTGACAATCTCAGGAAGATGCAACTCTTCAAAGGAAGGGATTCGTATAGGAATAACCCGAAATACAGCAGACACTCCATCCATTTGAAAGAAAATATTGACACGAAAACGGTTATTTTCATCAAATGGGTAAACAAGGTCAAGATCTTTTTTCTCTACAAACTCGGCAAAACGACCTTTGAGTAACTCTTTTGCAAAAGTAAGGGCATCTTCTTTAGCCATAATTCCACCGGAAAACTGTTTAATTTCCCCGTTAATACGTGCTCGAATAACAGAATTTGCCTTAATATGAAGGTCTGACCCACCTACTTCAATCATCTTTTTAAGATGAACTCGCACCTTTTTAAGCTGCTCAAAGGTTAATTTACTTACATCTACATCTGTATTCATAATGCCTCCAAAATCTCTTTAAATGCATCTTTAAATGCTTCTAAACCATCATCTATCTGTTTTTGTAACACTGCATCAAAATCAATGCCCAAATCTTTAAGCTTCTGCATATGTGCTGCTACAACAGCATCTGCAATCGGCAATGCCTTCTCTTTTTTAGCATCTGCATCAAAAGCTTTGATTGTATCAATTGGTGCCGTGTTGACACTGTTGTATGCTAAAAGTTTTTCAACATAATAATACGGAGGCAGAGAATCATCTTTCACACCAGTACTTGCAAAAAGTGCGCGGCATCCGGGAACCTGCATCGCTTCAATCGCCATATATATCTCTGAAGAGTTGTAAATGCCTGTCAGTGCTACAGCAACATTATGCTCTGCCAACATCTTGTCAAGTGCTCTGTCAACACGTGAGACAAAAATACTAATGACAGTATCTACCTTTTTTCCACACCTTTGTGTCCCTTTGGCAAAAGCCTCTGCACATGCAAGAGCCTGCTCTTTTTTAAATATAAGCGTTGCATTAACAGGAATCCCTTCTGCCGTGAGTGCTTCCATCGCTCCATATCCCGCTTCTGTTGCAGGAACTTTTATCATCACATTTGGTCTTGCTATTGTGCCAAAAAGTCTTTTTCCTTCCGCTATTGTCGCAGCTGTATCATCACAAAAAAACGGATCTACTTCAATGCTCACATAGCCGTCATCACCTTTGTCATACAAAGGCTTTAAAATATCTGCAGCTTTTTGAATATCATAAATCGCCACTGCTTCATACTTCTCTTTTGGCGTAATATTTTGCAATGATTCAAGTTGGCTGAGATAGGCATCTGAGCTTAAGATGGCATTTTTAAATATTGCCGGATTTGAAGTTGCCCCATTTATGATTTTCTTTGCAATTAACTCTTTAAACTCATTGTCAAGATAATCTCTTTCTATAAAATCAGCCCACAACGAAAACTTCAAATCTTCACTATACATTCCTATCCTTCAATATTTTTCATCTATTATAACCCAACAAATCTGAAATTAAGCTAGTTTTTTTGGAACGACTATTGTAAAAATAGAACCATAGTTCGTACTTTTGACATCTATCTTTGTATGAAACTGTTTTTGCATAATCATCTGTGACATATAGAGTCCCAAACCTGTGCCGTTCTTTCCTTTTGTGCTAAAGTAAGGCTCAAAAATCGCATCAATATTTTCCTGAGAGATTCCTCCGGCATTATCCGCTATACTTATAGCCACTTCCTGTTCGCGATTAAAAATATTTATCCCAAATAATTCCATACCAAATTAGACAACAAGCCAAATTGCTCTATAATTAGGTACTTACAAACGAAAAAGTCGCACTCAAAGACTTCACCTAACGGGTGCAACTTTTTCAATTATGACAGGTG
>JALUWT010000202.1 GCA_027019325.1 Sulfurimonas sp. | reverse complement strand
AGCAGATCTGAGTGCGTTACCTGAAGGATTCAAAAAAATTGGGTGGGCTACAGGGTATGCACTTTCGATTTATGGTACTGAATACTATCAACAATGTCCCTTTGGTACAGGAAACGGTTATGGGGATGGTCGGGCTATCTCCATACTTGAAGTTGTTATAAATGGCAAGCGATGGGAGATGCAACTCAAGGGTGCTGGAAGAACGCCCTATTGTCGTGGAGCTGATGGCAGAGCAGTACTGCGCTCAAGTATTCGTGAGTTTTTGGCACAAGAACATATGCATACTTTAGGCGTTGCCACATCACGTTCCTTGACCTTATACACTTCAACAACCCAAACAGTAGCAAGACCATGGTTTCGAGATGGATCGTACTCAAAAGATCCTGAGGTTATGGTGGAGGAAGATGTAGCGATCACGACACGAGTAGCACCCTCTTTTTTGAGAGTAGGACAACTCGAACTCTTTGGAAGACGTGCACGAAAAAATGAGCATCCAAAGGCAATGGAGGAGCTTGAACAACTTGTATTGCATGTCATTGAGCGAGAGTATAGTGATGAGATAGATGTCGATTTACCTTTAGAAGAGCAAGTTATTCTATTGGCTAAAGCTTTTCAGGAACGATTAACTACACTAGTTGCTGAGTGGATTCGTGTGGGTTATTGTCAAGGTAATTTTAACAGCGACAACTGTGCCCTTGGCGGTTTTACGCTTGATTATGGCCCTTTTGGGTTTATAGATGATTTTGATCCACGTTACCAACCTTGGACAGGAGGAGGAGAGCATTTTTCATTTTTAAATCAACCGCAAGCTGCTGAGAAAAATTATCATATGTTTTACATGGCACTCTTACCATTACTTGGCTCAAACAAAGATACCTTACGTGAATTAAAAAGTATAAGAGAGTGTTTTTCTGGAGTGATGCATGAAAAAATGATACAAATGTGGAAAGCAAAACTTGGATTTTCTCAGTTCAATGCGACTCTTTTTAATGAGCTTGTCTCCCTTATGATAGAGACAAAAGTGGACTACACAATCTTTTTTAGAGAACTTTCTAATGTTCCAGACACTGTTGCCCAACTGAAGAAGAGTTTTTATGGTGATGCAGCTTTAAATGAAGAACTTTTACTGAAGTGGGTGCAGTGGCTCGAGCAGTGGAAGCAACATATCAACCAAACAAATGATGAAGCCATAAACGCAGTGACAGAGGCATCCAAAAAAAAGCTCTCTATGCAAATGAAACAAATAAATCCAAAATACACCTTGCGAGAGTGGCATCTTGTCCCGGCATATAAAGCAGCTCAAAAAGGGGATTACTCGGCTATAAAAGAGCTACAAGAGGTGATGACAAAACCTTACGATGAACAATCACAAGAGATTGAAGAGAAGTACTACAGAAAAAAACCCGCACGACTATTTCACATTGCCGGTGTATCTCACATAAGTTGTTCATCGTAGAATTTTAGATACTTTACCTGCATAGTTATTAGAACTTTTAAGAAACACCCTTTAGTTCAAGTAAAACAGTATCTCTGCGTGTCACTTCAACACGGCGGCAGGCATTTTCAAAAGCGGCCCCTTCTCCCACCAATATACATTTATGTTTCGCCCGGGTAATTGCCGTATAGATGAGCTTTGTGTTATGCATGATAAAGTGCGTAAAACTCATAGGAATCACAACAATGTCATACTCCATTCCCTGCACTTTATGTATGGTCAGCGCATAAGAGAGCATGATGTGCGACTTCAACTCTTCATACTCATACACGACAACTACATCCTCATTAGGGTAAAAAACAAAAGCCTGCTCTTCCTCCTCATCTATCTTAAAAAGTAGCCCGCTCATACCGTTAAATATTCGCCTCTCATGGGAATCCTCGCCCATTTTAAAGCCTTCGGCACTCCAGGAGTTCATATTTTCATTTTTTGTATGTACAACCTTGTCCATCAAACGAAACTCCAGTTCACCCCGTTTAATACACTTCTTTGGATTTGGATTGAAGTACTCCTGTAAAACCTTGTTAAGATTGTTACTGCCAAGTGTACCACCCTTCATGGGGGTAATGACTTGAAAATAGTTTAGGTATTCTTTAATGAGTTTATTACTCAAGCGATAGCGGGCTTTTTCTATGGAGTCCACTACACGGTGGAGTATTTCAGCGACAATATCCTGCGAATTTTGCTCACGCAGACTCTTCAGCTCATCTTGGCTGAGCTGATTTTTCAGCGCATAATAGTTAGCAATACTAATA
Organism: Sulfurimonas sp.; assembly: GCA_027019325.1. Classification (GTDB taxonomy): domain Bacteria; phylum Campylobacterota; class Campylobacteria; order Campylobacterales; family Sulfurimonadaceae; genus Sulfurimonas. The sequence goes on along the minus strand of JALUWT010000202.1, from coordinate 27,201 downwards.
TCAACAAACTCAAAATCCTCATATTTTCCTCTGTACTGTGGGACTTCACCACGGCGTATCTCATTAGCAATGAGCGTAATTGCCTGTTCAGGAGATTGACGGTAAATGCGCGTAAGCTTTACAATAGGAGCAAGACTCAGCGTCAGTACATCACTGAGTACATTTCCCGCGCCTATTGGCGGCAACTGTGCATCATCACCGACTATGATGACAATTGCTTTTTTGGAGATTTTACTCATAAGACGTGCAAAAAGAGAGGAGTTTATCATCGAAGCTTCATCAATGAGAACGACTGAATAAGGAAATTTATCGGACGCTTCATGTTTGACCAGCAGAGACTGAATCGTAGCCGATTCAAAACCCGTCGTGTCACTGATGCGCTGCGCAGCAATGCCGCTGAGCGCACAGGTCATAATCTCTTTGTTATCATAGCGCGTATTTAAAAGTTCCAGGATTGTCTTGGATGTTGTGCTCTTTCCCGTTCCGGCATAACCGACTAAAAAAAGAATGGACGCACCCTTGTTTATCATCTCTACTGCTTCTCTCTGCTCTGCGCCCAACTTCAAAGAGGAGTCTGCCAAAAAGGCATCTAAATCTTTCACATAACCACCACTGTCACGTTTAGAGCGCTCTACAAAACTCTCAAAAAGAAACTTCTCTGCATCATAGAGCCGTGCAGGCGAGAGGCGGTCATTTTTCATCATAACAATACTTCCCTCACCTACCCGCTCAACAAGTGCCGCCTCATACAAGTACTCTTTTTGAAAAAAGCCAAGCAGTTCATCAAGACCGCTGAAAAGTATCTCTTTTGCTATGCAGGAGTTACCATTGGCTTCACAATAATCCAAAAGCAAGTAATCCATCGCAGCACTTATTCGATTTTCATCTTCTGAAGCCACACCCATCTTCAGGGCCAGCTCATCAGCCCGCTTAAAGCCAATACCATTAATACTTGTTAATATGTAAGGATTGGTTTTTATCTTCGAGCAGGGCTTATCAACATCTTTCATAGCCGTTGCAATAGTTGTTAAAAGTGTTGGGGAGACACTGTAAGGACTCAAAAATTCACCAAGCTCACGCATAGAGCGGAACTGTTTCCAAGAAGCCTGAATCTTTTTTAAGCGCTTCTCTTTAATACCCTTAAATTCCATCAGCTTCTCAATGTCATTATCCAAAATATTGACAAGCTCTTGGGAACCGAAATGCTCTATCAAATCAGCAGCGAGTTTTTTAGTAAAGCCTTTGATGATTTTATTTAAAAAGAAGAAGAGTTCGTTTTGATTGACTTTGATGGCATCGAACTTAAAAGTCTTGCCATACTTCTTATGTTCATGCCACTCCCCTTCAAGGGTAATGGCAGAGCCTTTGATGTTTGCAATGGCACTCTCATAGTAGGTACCGCTGACTTTTTCACCTGTTTTTAAAACTGCTATGAAAAATCCGTCATCTCCCTCAAAAAGAATGCGGTCGATTTGACCTATAAGAGTTTGATGCATATATTTACCCTACAGCCATTTTTGCGATATTTTTCCAAAGAAATGGTGGTATCTTATTTTCTAATTTCCATGTTATACTCACCGGCTGACTGCCATAATGACTTTTGTAAAAAACTTTTCCTAAACAAATATATGTCATTATATTATTATTTTTATCATGATTCTTTTCACGCACAAAAAGTATAATATTTTTCTTCAATTTACTTTGTTCAATATAACTCTTTCCTTTAGGTGATTCTGGCTTTGTAGAGTTTTGAGACTGCCAATGAAATAAACTCTCACTAATAGCATAATCATTATACATGGTAGTTGGTGAGTACTTATCTTCTGTTTTTTCCAAAGTTACAAAAAGAAGTTCTGTATTTTTCTCTTTTATATCTAAAACACCTTCTCTACTGCTTGATTTTTTTTCAAAAGTATTTTGACCAAATGCAGACAAAATCTGTTCTCTTGTATATCTTGCATATACTTTTATAGGACAAGCATAAGGCAAAGAGATTTCATGTTCAACATAGTTAATCTGCTCTATTAAAAGACTCACAACCTCTCTTAACTCTTGTATCAGTTGTTCATTTTCTCCAATATATCGAATGCCCTCTTCTAAATTTTTAAATTTTTTCGCATCCTGCCAAAAATCATAATAAAGCATCATAGTCATTAAATACTCATTCTGTGTTTGCAAAAATGTTACATCAAAGTTATTATGAATCACTTTTAAAATAAATTCTAAATAGCTTATTGAGTTTAAGGACAACCATTTTTTACTGATTACACGCACTAGCTCTTTTTCATTTAAATCATTAAAACTATCAATCTCACCTGCTTCATAACAAAGCCTAGAAAAAGTACTTTTTTTATAGATGTCATGCAAAGAGAGATGATTTATTTTAATAAAATTATCAACACGTAAAGGCATCGATGTTTGATGTTTATAGTTGATAATTTTATTAATTAATTTTTTTCTCGTGCGTAAAGTCGCTTTTTTTATATTATTTAAAATATGTTCTTTAGCTTTTTTCTCTAAAATAATAGAACATCCAAGTGGAAGGTGTGGAAACTCATTTTCTATTTCATCTTTAACAGAATGGTTTGATTTTCCTATCAAATTTCTAAATTTACTCTCAAAATCATACTCGTCTCTTGCATTTCCTACAAAATCTAAAACAGTTAAACATTCTTTGTTATGAGCAAGTCTTAACCCCCGGCCAAGTTGTTGTAAGAAAATTGTTAAACTTTCAGTAGGTCGTAAAAATAAAACAGTATCTATTTCTGGAATATCAACACCTTCATTAAAAATATCAACAACAAAACAATAATTAATCTCTTTTTTAATGAGCTTGTTTTTAATATCATTTCTTACGCTACTTCGTTCACTTGTTAAATAATCAGATCGCAGGCCCGCTTCATTAAATTTTTCACTCATAAATTTTGCATGTATCTGTGTGACACAAAAGCAGAGAGCTCTTACCTCATTTATATCTGTTAAATACTCAGCACATTTTTCTATCACATCTCCAACACGACTGCTTGTATTAAATGCATCTGTTAATTCTGATGCTGAATATTTTCCATTTTGCCATTTAATATTTTTTAAATCAACTTTATCACTAAGACCAAAATATTGAAAAGGGCAAAGCAGTTTTCTATTTAATGCCTCTGAAAGTCTTATCTCAGCAGATATTACACCACAAAAATCATTTATAATATTTTCATTGTCCATTCTCTCAGGAGTAGCTGTGAGGCCCAACAGTATTTTTGGAGTAAATTTTTTTAAAATTGGTCTATAACTATTTGCAGCAATATGATGCACTTCATCAATGATAATATAATCATAATAATCACTTGTTAAGTTTAACGAATCTATATGATTATTAATAGTTTGTACCGAAGCAAAAACATACTCATTTGAATCTGGTGTAATACCATCAACCCAAAGTTCACCAAAGTTATTATCTTTCAATACACCCTGAAATGTGGCTCTAGCTTGCAAAAGTATCTCTTTTTTATGTGCGATAAAAAGAAGTTTAGCATGATCTGTTAACTCTTTAAATCTTTTATAATCAAATGCACTTATAACAGTTTTTCCAGTTCCCGTTGCCGCTACCAATAAATTTCTAAATCTATTGTGTATCTCTCTTTGTGCTTTAAATTCTTCTAAAATCTCCTCTTGGTAAGGGTATGGTTGCAAATCAAAATATGCAACTACACTATTTTTATCTTTATAAGTCTGATTCTTTAAAGCATCTTTTAGTTTTGAACTATCCACTTTAGAAAAGAGTTCAAATTCTTTATCTTCCCAATATGTCTCAAATGTTCTTGCAAATTTTTCGATGATGTGAGAAATTTCAGCTGTTGTTACTTTTAAGTTCCATTCAAGTCCACTTGTAAGAGCACTTTTTGAAATATTTGATGAGCCTATATATCCAGTATGAAATCCTGTTTCTCTAAAAAAAAGATAAGATTTTGCATGTAATCTTCCATTGGCAATATTATATGAAACTTTAATTTCTGTATTTGGTAAACTCTCCAAAAACTCTACAGCTTTTAAATCAGTTGCTCCCATATATGAGGTTGTGATAATTTTTAGTTTTTTGCCTTTTGATGTAAATTCTCTTAACTCTTTTTCAAAGATTCTAATTCCTGTCCACTTAATAAATGAGACTAAAAGATATATTTTATCTGATGAGAGAATCTCTTTTTTAATTTCACTCTCAAGTGATATTCCTACATTACTTCCGGTAAATAGTTCACTTTGAGTTAGCCCGGTATAGGGTGTAATCTCTTTTATATATTTATCATAATCATTTATATGAGAGTTTATTTTCGGAAGTATCGCATTTAATATTGATGCATTAGCTTTTAATATATTTCCATCAAAATTTTCAGTAGTAATAATTTCTTGAATAAGAAAAATAATTTTATTAGTAAGTGCGACCTGCTTTTCTAAACTATCTTCACCACTTATACTATTAAGCGCAAAAGATACGATTTTCATGATATATTGCGATAAAACAAGAGATGCCTCTTCTTTATCTATATTAGTTGTTTTAATATAAAATTTATCATTATCAAAAGTTTCAAGTTTTTTTGAGACTAATGAGTTAATTAACTGTTCATAAATTCCATAATTACCAACCAAATCCTATACCTTAGAATACTATTTCGTCACAATCGCGAAACTGAGTTCAAGTATCTCTTGATGTTTTTTGATAAATTTATTTAAATCACTCAATTTCAAATTTTTTATTTTCTCTAGCTCTTTTTGCGAGTGATCCAGAGGAAAACCTTTGTAATAATCCATAAAAGTTCGGTTGAGTCTTTGGCTCATAGTCTCTACGCGAAGTGGTTCACTCCCGAGTAAAAACTGTTTTGTTTGATCGAGTTCAGCTTGAGTGACACCCTCTTTAACAAATTTTGCAATGACCTCTTTTACCGTCTCTTTTGCCTCACCCTGTGACTCTATTTTCGTCTGCAGGTAGCCATTGAAATAACTCACCGATTTACTCACATGCACACGCGCATACGCAGAGTATGCAAGTCCGCGTTTGACACGTATCTCTTCCATCAGACGACTTCCAAAACCACCGGTACCAAGTATATAAGTCGCGACTCTTGCCTTGTAGTAATCTTCATCATTAACTGCCATATTGTACGGAGAGCCAAAATAGATGTAAGCCTGTTCTGTCTCACGCTTTAAGATGTCTGTCTTTGCATCTGCACTTGCTTTAAAATGCGATAATGCTTCGGCTTTTCCTTTTGGAAGGAGTTTGAGCACTTTTGTAAGCTCTTTTTTTACCTCTTCTATGCTGACATCCCCGCCTACAACGACAATCGCACGTGAAAGTACAAGGTGTTTTTTTGTAAAGGTTTTCACATCATCTAAAGTAATGCTCTTAACACTTTGAAGCGTTCCTGCTGCAGGCTGTGCCAACACAGTTTCCTCAAAAAGAAGTTTTTTCAGTGCATTGGATGCGACATAATCATAATCATTCTCTTTACGTGATATTGCTCCCATCGTCATTGTTTTTACTTTTTTGAGTGAACGCTCTGTAAAGTTCGGACTTGTAAGAAGCATTTTAAGGTACTTTGCACTCTGCTTGAATTGCTCATTTAAAGAGCCCATTTCTAGAACAAAAGTTTCACTTCCTGTTGAAGCGGACATGTGGATAGCTTTAGATTCTAACATCTCTGCAAAACCGTTTGCACCCATCTCTCGTGAGCCTTCATTAAGCATCTTTGCAGAAAATTTTGCAACTCCCGCTTTTTTTGTGTCTGTTATGCTTCCGCTGTTTGTAAAGACTATCTGTGTATTTACAAGAGGAAGCCTTGTGTCTTTTTCAAAAATCAAAGGAATTTTAATCCCTTTTACCTCTATGCTATCTATTTTTGCTGCCATTAAAATCTGTCCTATTATCAAAAGTATTAAAAGTATCTTTTTCATCTATTCAAATATCTCTAAAGTTTCATATGCTGTATTTCTCACAGCCGCTGTCTCACCTATGTCTTTTATAAGGTCTACCATCTCATCTTTTGCCATTGCATAGGCTGCTCCCGCAGAGCTTACAACATTCTCTTCCATCATTGTCGAGCCTAGGTCATTCGCACCAAAACGCAGTGCCATCTGTCCAATGTAAGGGCCTTGCGTAACCCAAGAACTTTGAATATTTGGCACATTGTCAAGATAGAGTCTCGCAACCGCTAAAAGTCTGAGATAGCGGCTTGATGAAGGTTTTTCCATGTCAGGAATCTGTGCCAAAAGCTCTGTATTTTTTCCCTGAAAACTCCACATAATGAAAGCACGAAAACCGCCTGTCTCATCTTGAAGATTTCGCACCATATCAAAATGCTCAATTATATCTTCATCACTCTCAACCGTTCCGTACATCATCGTAGCCGTTGACATAATCTCAAGCTTATGCGCTTTTCTGTGAATGTCTATCCATACATCAGAGTCGATTTTCTTCGGTGCAATGATGTCACGCACCTTGTCTGAAAGTATCTCAGCACCCGCACCCGGAATGGAAGCCAAACCTTTTGCTTTGAGGCGTTCTAAAACTTCTTCAACAGAGATGCGTGAGACCTTTGCGATAAAATCTATCTCGATGGAGCTGAATCCGTGAATCGTAATCGTCGGATATTTTTGATGAATATGCTCAACCAAATCCTCATACCACTCAATTTTGAGCTTAGGGTGCACGCCACCTTGAAAAAGTATCTGCGTGCCGCCAATCTCCAAGAGTTCATCTATTTTTTCATCTATTTCATCAAAAGTAAGCACATAAGCATCCGCATCTTTTTCATGTCGATAAAAAGCACAGAATTTACAATCTACCCAACAGATGTTTGTGTAGTTGATGTTTCTGTCGATGACAAAAGTTGTAATCCCTTTTGGATGCAGCTCTTTTTTTCGCGCAGTTGCTAATCTTCCGAGTTCTTTTAAATCAGCATTTTTTATTAAGTCTAATGCCTCTTCTTTTGTTAATCTTTTTTGCATTGTCCCGCTTTAGTCGTTATTTTATCCATTGCATTATTCATCTTCATTATTTTTTGAGCTGCATTGAGCAGGTGATGATTTGCTAACCATGAACCATCTCTGTAAGCCATTTTCACCTTACCATCCGTATCACGAAAAACCAAAATTCTCAGTGGCAGGTCAAGTCCTACACTCATATCCTGCTGCATCAAAGCAGTACCAAGTTTTGGATTACCGAAAATGACCATTTTTGACTCATTGAGCTTCATATTAACTGCTTTTGCATTTCCACTGTGGTTAATGATTGCAAAAACATGCAGTCCTTTTTTTGCAACGATATTTTTGATATGCTGTACAGTTTTATTGACACTACAGTGGCTCTCCTTTATGATGATATCATTAGCAAACAGCGACAAACTCATCACCGCCAATAGTAAAAATTTTTTCATTATTTCCATCCTCTGTTTTTTGAACTTATTGATTTCTTTTTTATAAATAGTCTGTAAAAAATATATAATAAAAATATACCAATAATTATGCCAATCAAAATTTGCACCCATGCACCCAGTAGAAGGATTTTATGCAATATAGTATGATGTTCATTATTGTCTATATTTACATTTGCCATTTGAGCAATATGCACCATAGCAGAAACTGCCAAGTCTCCTGTTGGAATATCTTGATGGCACGAGAGACAGACGCCTCTTCTGTCTAATTTACTTCTTTGCTCATTTGAGAGTGCAGTTGCTAAATTCCAATGATTATCTACAGTTTGTAAGAGTGTCCCATTTGCATCAACATAACGACTCCAGTCAATTCCAAAATTATCTATTTTCGGTTTTTGTACTGTAAATTTACTTGGTATCATTTCACCTGAAGCAGTTTTTAGCCCAACATCCCAATCTTTTGTTTGATTACCAAATATTTTACCACTCTCTATGCCGTATCCCATAGCTTTAGGATTAGAATGACAACTCTCACAACTTCGCGCTTCTTTTTGCACAGTATGGGAGTGTACCGCTGCCATCACAATACCTGGTAATTTTTTCTTAGAATCCGGATGTTTATAATCTGGCATCATATTTACATGGTTTTGCTGCACAGCTTTACCATCTTTACCAATAACCGTGATAACCACCTGACATCCTGGCATCGCAGGTGAAATTCTTCCCTCACCATTTTGCACAAGTGGAGGGTCTTCCCATCTTAAGTAACTTCTTGTTTCTGTAACTTTTCCAGCTATTAAATGATCTTTAAGTGTTCCTCGCATCTCAGCTGTTGTACCATGCAGATCATGGTCATGTGCGCTGGCAAGCCAATCTACACTTTTCTGTCCTTTAGAGTAGTCAATCTTAACATGACATCCATAGCATTGTGGCACCCAAGTATCATGACACGTGTAGCACTCCATTTTATCATTGTGTGCAGAAATTTGATCCATCGCTAAAAGACCTTTTTTTGAGATTTTTTTCTCTTTTTTTAGCTCTTTTAATGGTTTTAATGTCAAATCTTTTCCACTAGCTAGATGAACTATGACTTCATCCCCTTTCCTCACAACATTTTTGTATGGATTTCCACGTGCTGTTAAGAGATACCCATCCTGCGGTTTATAGTGTGTGCCTTTCATTAAATACTTCGCAAGCGTTTTACTTACACCTCTTGCTTTACCTTGTGCAGGTTTAGTGTCAAACTCATCACCATAGCCTAATGGAAGCTCCCATGGGTACTTCTTCGTTGTTCCATGGCAATCTTGACACTCTATCTCAACAGGAGCAAGCGTTGCACCACTTATAAAACCATCGCCATGTAAATCGCGTGTTGTATGACAATCTTGACAAAGCATTCCATATTTTCTATGCACATCCTCTTTTAGATGAATATAGTGTTTTGTGTGAAGTTTTGGTTGAGGATTACCTACTTTATCAAAAGTTGGATCATAAGATGTTTCCATTAAACCTTCATAACTCACACCAATTCTTTTTCCACGGTTATGACAAGTAGAACATGTTTTTGTCGGAATACCCGTGTAGTTAATATCATTCACATGTACAACAGAGTTGCGTGAGGCTTGAATCTCATGCACTAAGAGATGTCCGGCTTTATTATGCGGAATCGTCTTATCGCCTCCTTCATAAAAACCATTATTGGAGTATGGAATATGACACGATGCACACCCTATACCTCGGTAATCTCCACGCTTTTGACGTCCTTTTCCACCAGTATGACAACGCAGACATTGATTTCTTAAATATGTATATGCTGCAAGTTCAGGATGTTTAGTCGCCTCTTCGGCAGTCGGTGCCTTCGGTATCTCTTTATTGGCTTTTGGATAAACTTGAGGGTTGAGTTTTGCAAGTTTTTGCATATACTCTTGATATATTTTTGTTCCAAGTCGTGCATGAGGATCTGAGGGATTTTTAGCATCATAGTTTGCCATATTGTGTTTATAGCCTTCTAATCCTCCAAAACTGTAAAGCACACCATGAATTTTACCCTGCTCTGTCATCATTAGATTATTAAACTGCGCTTCAACCTGCTCTTTATGACACATTCCACAGGTATTTTGATTTATCCAAGGACTTCCCGGTGCCGGGTAGAACTCTTTTGGTCCTTCATGTTTTAAAAAGTACTTCAATGTTCCCTTATGAGCTTTGCTTTTGTGTTTTGTAGCCGGATTTCCACCATGACAAATAATACAGCTGTTGTTGGCATAACCTGCCTCGGCTGCTTTTTTCGCTATCGCTTTTGCCATGCCGGTATCAGGCTGACGAATATGTTCAATGCCGCCGTGACATAGCAGACAGTTGTTCGTTTCATGATAATTTACGGCTCCAAAAACCACACTAACAAGTAGGCTCAAAATGAGAACTATTTTTTTCATAAAATCTACTTTTTATCTTTTGCAATAGCATCTAAAACACCATTGATAAATTTCGGGGACTGCTCTGTTCCGAAGGCTTTAGTCACTTCCACCGCTTCATTGATAACAACGGCTGAGTCCAAATCACCAAATAAAATCTCATAGGCAGCCAGACGAAGTGTCGCACGTTCAATCGTCCCTAAACGTTCAAAATCCCAATCTTTGAGATGTTCAATAATCGCCTTATCAATCTCTTCAAGATGCGCCATAACACCCTCGTACAAGTCAAGGGCAAAATCGCGCTGTTTATTACGGATTTTTTTCTCTTCTAAAATCTCGGTTGTATGTTCAGAAGTGTTTCCATTGCCTAAATCAAAAGCGTACAAAAGGCTGACAACAGCCATTCTTGCGTGATGTCTTGTTGCCATTTAAAGTGCCTCGTAAAGATCAATCATCTCAATAACCGTAGTCATCGCTTCAAAACCTTTATTTCCTGCTTTTGTTCCTGCGCGCTCAATTGCCTGCTCAATGGTATCTGTTGTTAAAAGTCCGAAACTCACCGGTCTTTGATACTTCAAACTCATTGAAGCGATGCCTTTTGTAGCTTCAGCAGCAACATAGTCAAAGTGTGGTGTAGCACCACGAATAACAGCTCCAAGAGCACAAACAGCATCATACTTTCCGCTTGCAAGCAGCTGATCTACTATCATCGGAAGCTCAAATGCACCTGGAACAAGTACATGTGTCAAATCTTCCGAATTTCCGCCGTGTCTGTCAAATGCATCTTTTGCACCCTCTACAAGTCTGTCTACAATAAAGTGATTCCATCGTGTACTCACAATCGCAATTTTTTTGCCGTTTACTACTTTTAATTTACCTTCAATTAAGTTCATTTTCTTCCTTTTATGTTTAATTTATTTCTTGGATTTTTTTAATTTTTGCTATGAGTTTTTCCAGCTCATCTAGTGTTATCATATTTGGTCCATCTGAGAGTGCAACGCTTGGGTCAAAATGTGTCTCGAAAAAGAAACCATCCACACCAATCGCAGAGGCAGCACTTGCAAGATAAGGTACAAACGAGCTGTCCCCTCCTGTTTTACCATTCTCAGCCATCGGCATCTGTACAGAGTGTGTCGCATCAAAAATGACAGGTGCGAACTTTCTCATAATGACAAGATTGCGCATATCTACGACCATATTTCCATAGCCAAAAGAGTTTCCACGCTCACAGAGATAGACTCCGTGCTTTTGCGCATTTTCATAAGTAGACTCTGAGCACCCGCGAGTTTGGAGCACTTTTAAAAGCGGGTACTTCATCGCATCACCACTTAAAAACTGCCCTTTTTTAATGTTAATCTTGCACTCTGTCTTGGCACAGGCAACAAGCAGATCAGTTTGGCGACATAAAAATGCGGGAATCTGCAGCATATCGACAACTTCCGCAACTTCGGAAACCTGCTGTGATTCATGCACATCTGTCACTATCTTGTAACCAAAATCATCTTTGACCTTTTGCAAGATGCGCAGCCCTTCATCCATCCCAAGTCCACGAAAAGACTCTAAAGATGTACGGTTTGCCTTGTCAAAACTGGCTTTAAAATAAAAATCTATTGACGCGTCATTATGATATTTCTCTAAATCATGAGCTATTTTGAAGATGTTCTCTTCGCTCTCTATCACACACGGTCCACTTAAAAGTACCATTGGCATTGCCTTATAAAAAATATAGCTTATTATACCTTGTTTGGTTTAATACTCACTTAGCGCGTGCGACAAACACTCGTTCCCACACTCTGTGTTGGAATCCAGTGGAGTATGGTACAAGTCATAAAGTGAGGAGCTGTTGGCTCATAGATTTTGTATCGACTTCTTCCCATAGTTTTACCTTTTTTTCTATTTTAGTATATTTACTATGGGTATGTTGATTTTATGTCATTTTATTATATTTTTATCTTGATTTTTCACTACACTCGTTTCCATGCGTTGAGTGGGAAAAAGTACCTCTCACTCCCATGCTCCAGCGTGGGAGTGGATATGTGCAGTTGTTTTTTCTGTATGCATTCCCATCGGGGACGATGGAAACGAGGGTACCTCATTACTTATCACGTGCGACTATAATTCCCGCTGCTACAATAAGCAAAATACCAAAACTTGTTGTCAGACTTGGAAGCGCATCGCCTAAAAAGAGTCCGACAAGAATGGAAAAGAAAATGTTTGTGTAACTCACAGCGCCCACAATTCCGGCTTTTGTCTCCCCATACGCTTTTGTCATCAAGACCTGTGAAATAGTGGCAAATATACCCATTGCCACTACATATAACCAGACAATTCCCTGCGGCATCACAAACTTGCCAAGCATAAAATCAAGCTCAGAAATATGAATATATGGCGAAATAAGAAAAAGGAAAACCGGTCCAATCGTGCCTACCAACATAAAAGAGAGTACGATGGCCCGTGTGTCATAAAACTGTTTAAGCTCACGCACTGAGGTATAGGCAAGTGCAGCACCAACTCCCGAAAAGATGCCCAGCCAATCATATTTGCTAAAGCCAAAACCACTCGGCTGTGTAATAAATACGATACCGATAAAACCGACAAATACAGCTATCCATGCTGTTGTGCTCAACTTCTCACGTAAGAAAAGCCAGGCAAAAATAGCTGTAAAAATCGGGGAAGTTTTTGAGTAGGTCATCGCATCACCAAGAGAGATGTGTGCGATGTTATAAAAGAAAGCCAGCAGAGCTACAAAACCCATAAAGCCACGAAAAAAAAGCAAAAGAGGTTTCCCGCCGACATGTCGCATCGGTTTTTTCAGTACTGCAGCACCGACTAAAATCACACCGGCAATATTTCTAAAAAAAACTACTTCAAGTGAGCTCATATGCTGTGACGCAAGTTTGGCAAAAGCACCCATAATTGCAAAAGTAAAAGAGGCGATAAGCATATACTGCACGCCTTTGTTTAAATTACTAAATCGTTTCATAAAGCGAATTGTATCATCTTTATGAAGCTATCCACTCCTTCGCTTTATCAAGTGCATTATAGTCGAAATTTTTTATCTCTGCACTGACAAAATGTGAACCTACTTTCTCTCCCATTTCACCAACAAAAGAGTCTGTTACAAAAGCCAGCTTTTTAATCTTTTTATGGTGCTCTTTTATAAACTCCATATGTGTTAAAAAACCGCTAAAAGAGTCCCAACCTGGGAAATTTTTTGTATAAATAATAATACCGTTTAATTTTCCCTCTTTTTCAATGAAAGGGTCAATAAGTGACTTTGCATAGAGAAAATCATCTTTACTCAAGCTCTCTGTCGGCTCTAAAATAGCTATTTTAGAATCACTATCGAGCGTGATTTTTATTTTTTGTTCTAACTTTTCATCCTCTAAAAGCCATTGTTTTGCCTCTTCTACTTCAGCATTATTAAAGATTTTTACTTTGCCCGGAACACTGAAAGCGAAGATTTTCACACCGTTGACTATCCACTCTACATCACTGACAACCGCAATCTTTTCCCAGTTGGCAAAAAATTCAAGACCGGCTTTTGCATCATCAAACATTGCTTTAAACTCATACGAGTCAAAATCTTTGGTCACATGGTATAACACACGTACTTTATCTGTAGAGTTAAGCTTTTTTTTGATTGCAGGAATAAGCTTTTTTTCATAATCTTCCCCTGTCACAACACCGCTGAGCTCAAATCCGATGACATTTTGTCCGATATCATTCATTACTTTTACCATTAAAAAACTCCTTGCTATTTATTTTCTTTTCATCTGTATAATAACACAAAAATTTTAAACACTTTCATAAAGGAACTTCCATGGGAAATATCATACTTTTAGCACTCTTTGGTGCCGTTTTTTATTATGTATTTAAAAGCTACTCAAAATATGAAAAATACTCCAAAGAGGCTTTTAAAGACTTCTCTATCTCACATGACTCACTTAAACGCAGTGAGCTTGGGCTCTTTGTAGCGCTCTGTGCAAAAGTTGCCAAAGCTGATGGCCGTGTAGACGCCCTGGAAGCTGAGCTTATTTCAAATATGCTTGATGATATTTCATCGGTATTTCCAGAGCCTGCCAAGACAAAAGATATTTTAAAAGAGATATTTAATGAAGAAAAAGAGAGAACAGATAATATAGAACATCTGGCTCACGCACTTTCTCACGCAACAAAACGCTCAAAAGCTATGCAACAGCAATTTATGCAGTTTTTTATTCAACTCGCCTTTGCAGATGGTGAAGTCAGTAAAAGTGAAGAGAAGATTTTAGCCTTTATTGCAGAGGCTATGCAGTTTGATCCGCAAGCCTACCATGCGATTTTTGATCAGTTTGAGAAGATGATGCACAATGTTCACCCACAAAACACGCTTGAAGATGCTTATAAACTTTTGGGTGTGCGTCCTGATGATGAGATGGCTACAATAAAAAAAGCATACAGAAAACTTGTGCGTGAGTACCATCCTGACATTATCAAGTCACAGGGAAAAAGTGAAGCGTATATCAAAGAAGCAACTGCAAAAACACAAGAGATCAATCAAGCCTATGAGATGATTAAAAAAGCTCGGGGCTAGAAAAAGATGCAAAAAGTCTTCCTTGCACTTTTTGGTTTTATATCTTTACATGCTGCTGATGAGATGGGAGCACTTCTGTTTCATGGCAACTGTACAACATGCCATTTTGAACTTCAAAGCAAATCTGCACCGGCAATGATAGAGGTAAGAAAACGCTACATGCAAGCCTTTCCAATAAAAAAAGATTTTGTGAAATATCTCTCAGAGTGGGTGCACAACCCCTCTGTCCAAACATCTATAATGCAAGATGCCATTGCTAAGTATGAACTAATGCCGCAGTTATCTTATGAAAAAGAGGTACTCAAAGATATCGCAGCTTATATATATGATACCGACTTTACACAGCAACACGCTTTGCATCCAAAATCTAAATAAAATCTTTCTCCCAAAAAAACTCTATCCAGGCATCAGCCTCATTTATCCAAAAATCCGGCTCATAACAGGATGTCTTTTTATAAAAAAGTGTTGCCGACTGAAAATGGATTTGAGGAAATGTTTTTTCTAAATAGCTCATAATATATGCCAGTGTCTCTCCACTGTCAGCGATATCATCCACAACTAAAACCTTTTTTGCAGTGAAATTGCACTCTCCAAAAATAGAAATGGCATCACGTTTGCACTCTTTGTCATAGAGTTCTGTTCGTATACTCTGCACATCACGAATATTCAGACCTTCTGCCATTGCGTGAGAGAGTGTATAACCTCCTCTTGCTATAGTTAAGATTGCTTCGGGCTGAATTTTTTTTACCTTTTGTATGAGTTTATTAGTATCATCTCTAAAATTTTCATAGGCATAATATTGTTTCACAATTTTCCCTCATAATATTTATTAATAAGTATTAATAAAGTTTTATGTTAGTATACTACTACAAAGTTTAGATGAGGATATATCAATGAATAAAATTATAAAAAATACAGCTTTAGTTGCGCTTGTTGCACTTGCAATCACAGGCTGTAGCGATAAAAAACCAGAAGCAAAGAAAGAGGCGTATAACCCGACTTTTAAGTGTATGCAAGAAGATGTTTTAGCACCACGATGGACATGTATTCCTGAAGTGGAAGGTTTTTATGCAGGTGTGGGTGTAGCGGAAAAATCTGCAGCGGGAATCGCACATATGCGAAGAGTTGCACTTATGAACGGTCGTTCAGATTTAGCACAACAGATCCAAACACAGGTAAAAGACAAAGTAGAAGGCTTTACACGTGCGACAGGAAACGGTTCTGCTGAAACAGTAGACAAAGTAACAACTGCTGTCACAAAACAGGTAGCAAAAGTTGATTTGAAAGGTTCTAAAGCCATAGATATGTGGAATGCACCTTCCGGTGCACTTTATATGCTCGTAACTGTTCCTGCTGATGCTGTTAATGGCGAAGTAAAAAAAGCAGTAAAATCAAGCTTTAAAAATGATAATGCACTTTGGCAGCAATTTCAATCAAAACAAGCACAAGAAGCGCTTGACAAAGAGTTCCCAACAGAATAATTTTTCGTAAAAACACTACTCCTTCCCATCATCTTCGGTGGGAAGATAAAATTTAGCTCGGAATCATCTCACTCCATAACTTAATAACAAGGTATCTAAAAGGATTAAAAAGTATGACAACTGAACTCATAATAGCACTAGGTGCTCTGATTGTATCTTTTTTTGGAGCAATACTAAATTACTATAAACTAAAAGATGCTCAAAAAACCTGGGAACATGAGCAAAAGATTTCTATAGAAAAAACTTTACTTTTCAAAAGATTAGAAAAAAGATACGCGCTCTATAGTAAAACATTTAAACTATTAGGTTCAGTAAGAGATATTGAATACCCAAAACAACATCATAGAGATCTAGAAAATAATAAACAACAAATAATTAAAACAGCAGATTTACTCTTAGAAGAGCTGTATGGTGAAGCAGGTTTATTTATGGAGTATGAGACAAGATCACACATTTTAAAAACATATCAGGCATCATATAAATATGCTAACAACGAACTGCCATTAAGTGAACTTATTGATAGCTATTATAAAGCCAGAAGATATCTCAGAAAAGATTTAGAATTTGATGACAGTAGTGGTGCAAAAACATCAGCAGATATTTTAAAAAATAGAAAAGTAGAAAAAATAGAAAAAGAGCACAAAGAAAGTAATTCTATTTGGGCGAAAAAACACATTTTGGCACATTCATCAAGACCCGGATATCCCAATAAATCTGTTACTTTAAAAACACTCAATGATACAATAACTAAATGGAAAAATTTCAATATTAAATCTATTATTTGTCTTTTAAGTAACGAAGAGATAAATATGTATTACAAGGCTATAGATAGTGATTTAATTTCATATTATAAAAAAGAAGGATTTCATGTATTTCATATCAGTATTGAAGATTATAATAATCCACCGGTAAGTGATGATGATTTAATGGTCATTGACAAAGAATATCAGAAAATGCAACACCCCATATTGGTACATTGTGGTGCAGGACAAGACAGAACAGGGCGAGTCATTGAATTTATCATGGATAAATATTATTAAGATAGTAAGAGCTTATTTGAACAGAATAAAATTTAGCTATAATTTCATAAAAATATAATCTTTCATAAGTTTTATTTACAAGGTATACCCCATGAAAAAAATCGCAATAATCGGACGTCCAAATGTTGGAAAAAGTTCACTTTTTAACCGTCTTGTCAAAAAAAGAGATGCAATCACATCAGATCTTGCCGGAACAACTCGTGATGTCAAACGAAGAACTACCCTTATCCGTGATAAAGAAGCACAGCTTTTAGATACAGGCGGACTCGACAAAGGGTGTGAACTGTTTGACAAGATCAAAGAGATGTCTCTTAAGGCTGCTTATAAGGCAGACATTATTCTCTACATGGTTGACGGTAAAGGTCTTCCCGAAGAGGAGGATAAAAAACTTTTTTATGAACTCCAAGCAATGGGCAAAGATATGGCCCTTGTTGTCAATAAAATAGACAATGACAAGATGAAAGAGAAACTCTGGGAATTTTATGAGTTTGGTACAGATGCCATCTTTGGAATTTCCGTCTCACATAACCGCAATACTGTTGAACTTATGGATTGGGTATATGACAAACTACCGGAGAGTGACATCGTCAAAGAAGAAGAGGAGCAGAGTGCTGTAGAAGTTGTCAAAGAGGATGAAGAGGCACTCAATGATGAAGAGTTCTTTGCGCAATATGCAGAAGATGAAGAGGATGACGGCTATATATACTGGGATGAAGAAGAAGTAGAAGATGACTCCATCTTTGGACAAAATGACCGTATCAAAGAGTTTGATGAAAATGATGTCAACCACATTAAAATTGCCATTATCGGGCGCACAAATGTTGGAAAAAGCTCCCTCTTAAATGCGCTTTTAAAAGAGGAACGCTCTGTAGTAAGTTCTGTTGCAGGAACAACCATTGATCCAATAGATGAAACCATAGTCTACAAAGATAAACAGCTTACATTTGTAGATACTGCAGGGCTTCGCCGCCGCGGAAAAATTCTAGGAATTGAAAAATATGCACTCATGCGTACAAAAGAAATGCTTGAAAATGCCAATATGGCGCTTGTCGTTTTAGATGCAAGTGAACCTTTTTTAGACTTGGATGAGAAGATAGCCGGTTTGGTCGATCAAAATAGACTTGCCTGTGTCATTGTTTTGAACAAATGGGACATAGCAAAGAAAGAGGAGCATGAAAAGATTATAAAAGAGGTGCGTGACAGATTTAAGTTCTTAGCCTACGCACCTATCATCACCCTCTCAGCAAAAAGCGGTCAGCGTGTAGATAAACTTCATGATATTATTTTACAGATTAATGAAAATTACTCACAAAGAATTACAACATCACAACTCAATGAGGTCATAGACAAAGCACTGCGCCGCCATACACTTCCAAGTATGCATGGTCAGGTTATCCGTATCTACTACGCAACACAGTATGAGACACGCCCGCCAAAGATTGCTATCATTATGAACAAACCAAAAGGGCTTCATTTTACTTACAGAAGATACCTGACAAACAAGCTGCGTGAGGCCTTTGACTTTACAGGAACGCCACTGCTATTTAAAGCAAAAAAACGAGGGGAGAGATAATGAGTGCCTCACTCGCGATTGTCTTCTTGCTTGGAGGTTTAGGCTTAACTGCTCTTGGTATCTATTTTTTAAAAAATCTCAAAAAAGAAGAGCAAAAACAAAAAGAGCGAAAAAAAGAGCAGTAGCGATTTTCTTCTTTTTATGAAAATGGTTTAAAGACTACCATTGCAACAATTAAAAGCATTAAAACTGTCGGTACTTCATTATACATTCTAAAGAATTTTCCACTTTTTGTACATCTGTCTTCTAATAATTTAATACGTAAAACACCTAAAGAGTGAAAATAACCTATCAAAATAATAAGAAAGAAAAGTTTTGCATGCAGCCATGGTGCTTTTATCCAATCTCCCATATATATTAAAATAGATCCACTGATAAGAGTAGCCCACATTGATGGTACACCAATGTATTTATAGAGTTTCATCTCTTGGATTTTTACTACCTCAATGAAACCTCTGTTTTCTATATTTTCAACATGGTACACATAGAGACGTGGCAAATAAAAAAGTACTGCGAACCATGAAATAAAAGAGATTACATGAAACCAAAGTATCCAATCATACATCTTTATTTTTCCTTTTAAAAGTTTTTCTCTATATATATAGAGTTATAATTGGATCCGCCATGCTTTACATTATTGATGAGTCCAAAAATTCCTGAACGGTGTTTAAGCAAAAAGCCTACATAGGTTTCATTCAAAGGTTTGTAACGGACAAGCTTTCCAAGATCAAAATCTACACTTATATCCAAATAGTTCAAAAATTTCGAGGTATTATCATTATTCGCTTGTGCATCATTCGATTCTGTTCTTAATGTTTTTGTTGTATATGAGAGCCCTTCACCAAACCCAAAACGTACTCTATTTTTCAAAAAGTCAAGATTGTAATAGGCTTTGATGTAGATATCGGTACCATAAGCATTGGGCTTATCTCCCTCATCATAGTAAGAGAGTCCCCCTTTTGCATAAATATCTATTGGCATATCAAAGATATCTGGTGCTAAAAGATAGCCGCCGTCTATATTATAAACATACAATTTTGCGATGTCACTATGAATCTGCCCTGATATCACATTACCTAAATCACTTGAAGTTGATTTTCCATATGCGAACCGCAGACTATAATCATTTTTTGCATCCTTTTGCAAATTACTTTGTGCAAATAGAGCAGATGTAAATAACAGTAGTAATAATATTTTTTTCAATACAGACCTTTAAGATTCTAGTGTTTCAAGTTCTTTAAGTGGTACTGCTTTATGGTCTTTTATTTTATCGTGAAGACGGCGAAGAGCCTTTTCTGCTCTGTCAATTGAGAGATCTATCGCTGCATCTAAGACTTCATCATGCTGTGAAATAATAATAGGCTCTGCATGGGCAATATTTATCTCAAACTCAACCGATACACCTTTTTTTTCAGCAAGTAAATTACAGTGAATACTTGTAATTTCGAGTGAATATTTTCTAAATGCCTCTACCGCATGTTCAATATGAGCTTTTGTAGCATCGCTCAGTTTTAAATCTTTTGCTCGAATTTGTAAATTCATCATTTATCCTTTAGTACATTATTTATTTATCCTAAATTCTATCAAAACCTAACTGAAATGGCACTATCATTTTGCTATAATACCGCAAAAATAATTGAGGAATTTATATAATGAGAGTATTTACAGGTATTCAACCCTCAGGTGATTTACATATTGGAAACTATTTTGGTTCCATCAAACAGATGGTCGATGCACAAAAAGAGAATGACACTTTTGCTTTTATTGCTAATTATCATGCTATGAGCAGTGGTAATGGAGGAGAGAGACTTGCAGAGCTTACTATGCAGACAGCAACTGACTTTCTCTCTTTAGGGATTGACCCAAAAAAGTCAACTTTTTGGGTACAATCAGATGTAAAAGATGTGCTTGAACTCTACTGGGTACTCTCTGCGTTTACCCCTATGGGACTGCTTGAACGTGCGCACAGCTATAAGGACAAAACAGCAAAAGGAATCGCGGCAAACCATTCACTTTTTTCTTATCCTGTATTGATGGCTGCAGACATTCTTCTTTACTCTCCTGACATCATCCCTGTTGGAAAAGACCAGATACAACACGTTGAAATCGCACGTGATATCGCCATTAAATTCAACAATGAATATGGTGAAATTTTCAAACTGCCAACCTTTAAAATAGAAGAAAATGTGGCAACAGTACCGGGAATAGATGGACAAAAAATGTCAAAAAGCTATAACAACACGGTAAATATATTTGGCGAAGAGAAAAAACAACTCAAAACCATTAAAAAAATAGTGACTGAAAATGTCCCGATGGAAGAGCCAAAAGAGCATAAAAACTGTAATGTTTACAATATGGCAAAACTCTTTTTAAATCCTGATGAGTGCAAAGAGCTTCAAGAGCGTTACAAGCGTGGTGGCGAAGGGCATGGGCACTTTAAACTCTACTTACATGATGTTATCTGGGAATATTTTAAGCCTTACAGAGAAAGAAGGGAGTACTATAAAGCACATCAAGATGAAGTACGGGACATTTTAGAATATGGCGCAGACAAAGCCAAAGAAGTTGCACTCCCAATGATTGAAAAAGTAAGAAGTATTACTGGCATAAGGTATTAATTAAGTTAATTAGGTACAATAACGCATTACAACAGTAACACCCCATAACAAAAACAGGAAGTCACAATGCGTTCACTTTTACTTATTTTACTTTTGATTTTTAATCTTCAGGCGAAATCACTCTTTAGCAATGAAGAGCAGGCAAACACAAGCAAATACATTGAGAGTCTAAAAAACTTAATTTTAGCAACTCAAAAAACAAGGGGTTTAACAAACTCCTACCTCAACGGCAATACAGCTGCCATGCTACTTGTTTTTGCTAACAGAGACGACATGAAAGCAGCCATCGGCAATATGGAATCACTCCCACTTGCAAGTGATCCGGTCATCAACTCAAGGGCGACAGCCATCTCACAGGCACTCATTAGGTTAAATCGCAAAGCTTTTAAGCAAAAACCTCGAACAATTTTTGCCTTATATACAGAACAAATTGACCAGACACTTATGCTTGCACAGAGTGTCAGCAAAAGATTTGCAAAAGATTTAACACCGTTTGGAAAAGAGATTTCTTCTGTCATGATGGAGATAATGCTTCCAATGACAGAGTACACAGGACGCTTACGCGGTATGGGTGCGGGAATTGCGGCAAAAGGGAAAGTTACAAAAGAGCAAATTCTAGATATAAAAGCACTCTCGTATGAGCTACAATCACTCAATAAAAAACTTCAAAAGAGTATGACGCAACTCATTGCTAAATATCCAAATAAACTGCCTCAACAAATTAAGAGTGAACTTGCAACTGTGAACAAAGGTGTCAAGGTATACAGCGCATCTGCAGAGAAAAAACTATTAGTCAATCCAAAAAAAGTTGATGCAGATAAATATTTTGATAATGGAACAAAATTGATTTCTACTATAATAAAAGCTTACGATACAAGCAACAAAGCAATTATGGAAGATGCAAAAGGGTGGCTTTAACCCCTTTGTCTATCTAGCCAGACCATAAGTCCTTTTTGCGCATGGAGTCTGTTTTCTGCTTCAGAAAAAACGATATCTGCATGTGATTCTAGAATCTCTTCGCTTACTTCCTGACCGCGATATGCCGGTAGACAGTGGAGAAATTTTGCATCTTTGTCTGCAAGGCACATCATCAATCCATCAACCATAAAACCTTCAAACTCTTTGATTCGCTGCTCTTTTTCATCTTCTTGCCCCATAGAGGCCCATGTATCTGTTGTTACAATAGTCGCACCCTTCACTGCCTCTTTTGGATCATTCATAACTTTTATGACAGCACCGCTCTCTTTTGCAAAATCAAGTGCATCACGGAGTACCGTGCTCTCTACTTCGTAGCCTTTTGGTGTTGCGATGCGAAGTTCAAAACCAAGTTTTGCTGCAAGCATCAACCAGGAGTTTGTCATGTTGTTTCCATCTCCGATGTAAGCGACCACAGCATTTTCAGCCACACCGTACTCTATCATCGTCATATAATCAGCTAAAAGCTGTACAGGGTGATAGGAGTCTGTAAGACCATTAACAACCGGTACTTTGGAGTATGCTGCAAACTCTTCTATCATACTATGTTCAAAAGTACGTATCATAACCATATCACACATACGAGATATGACTCTTGCTGTATCTTTTACAGGTTCGCCCCGTCCTAAATGAATGTCACGGTTTGAAAGAAAAAGAGCATGACCTCCAAGCTGAAACATACCTGTTTCGAAGCTGACTCGTGTACGTGTCGAGCTTTTTTCAAAAATCATAGCAAGCGTTTTATGCTCTAACTCAGCATTATATTTTCCGGCTTTTAAATCTTTTTTTATCTTGAGTCCAAGATCTATAATCTCTAAAATCTCTTCTTTTGTAAAGTCTTTGAGTGTTAAAAAATGTCTCACGGCTTTTATCCTAAATTTTTTTATCTATCTCTATTTTATTATAGTTTTGATTAATTTAACCATTTTGTAGCATTTTTGCTACCTCTTTTGCATGGTATGAGATGATTATGTCTGCACCGGCACGTTTAAAGGCCACCATAGTCTCCATAACAACGCGCTCATAATCGATTAAATCGTTCATACCGGCAAATTTCAACATTGCATACTCACCACTCACATTGTAAACTGCCATAGGCAAAGAAGTATTGTCTTTTATTTCACGCACTATGTCTAAGTAAGCAAGTGCCGGTTTTACCATCAAAACATCTGCGCCCTGTGCTTCATCTGAGATACTCTCAGCAATCGCTTCACGACGGTTAGCCGGATCCATCTGATACGATACACGATCACCAAAACTCGGTGTTGACTCAGCTACATCACGAAATGGTCCATAGTAACCTGAAGCGAATTTTGTAGAGTAGGACATAATCGGCAAATCTGCATAGCCTGCTCCGTCAAGTGCCTCACGCAGTGTTTCAATGATGCCGTCCATCATCCCCGAAGGGGCTATCATATCAGCACCTGCTTTGGCATGAACAACAGCCTGCTGCCCAGAAATCTCCAGAGTCGCATCATTGTCAACAGTCTCTTTTTCTTCATCAATGATACCACAGTGTCCATGGTCTGTATATTCACAAAAGCACAAATCTGTCACAACAAACATATCGGGATGTGCTTTTTTTATCTCACGCACAGCCATTGCGATGATGCCGTGTTCGCAGAGTGCATCACTCCCCACAGAGTCTTTTACATCAGGAATTCCAAACAAAATAATGGAGTAAAGACCCAATTTTTTCAACTCTGCACACTCATCGATTGCAACATCCAAACTCATCTGATAGACACCCGGCATAGAGGCCACTTCTGTTTTAATTCCCTCACCGCTTCTAATAAAAAGAGGGTAAATAAAATCATCTGTGCTCACATGCGTCTCTCGAACTAACGCTCTTAAATGTTGATTTAAACGGGTACGACGAAATCTTTGAAACATTCTTAAACCTTTTTTTGCTATAATTATAATGAAAACATTTTAACATTTTAAAGATTAAATTAATGAATATAAAAATTTCAGACGTAGCAAATTTACCATCCCGCTTTGGTGACTTCATAGTACAGGCTTTTAAACAAGGCCAAAAAGAGCATCTTGTTATCTGCGCAAAAGAGTTAGCCGAAGTACCCATCGTAAGAGTCCACTCAGAGTGTTTGACTGGTGATGCTATTGGCAGTTTAAAATGCGACTGCAGAGACCAGCTTGAGTATGGTTTGAAGATGGCAGACGAAACCGGAGGCATGGTTATTTACCTGCGTCAAGAAGGCAGAGACATCGGACTTCTCAATAAGATAAATGCCTATGCTCTGCAGGACAAAGGGCTCAATACCGTTGAGGCCAACCACCAGCTTGGATTTGCAGCAGATGAACGTACCTATGAGGCAGTTACCTTTATATTAAATCATTACAATATTCAAAAGATTAAACTTTTAACAAATAATCCGGATAAAATAAACTCTATCAGCGGTGTTGAAATAGTCGAGCGAATCCCTATAATCATGACGCCAAACAAACATAATGCAGACTATCTTGATGTCAAACGCGATGCGATGGGACATCTTCTTTAAAGAGTAAAGCATGCCTATAGATATCAAAAATGACTCCCCCGACATTGCCTTAAAAAAGCTCAAAGCAAGAGAGAGTATTCTGAGACAATTTGAAGAGATAGCACAACTTGGTTCATGGGAAGTTGATCTTGTAACAAAAAGATCAATATGGTCTAAAAAAAGTTATGAAATTTACGGGCTACCTTATGGCTCTGATGTCAGTATTGACACCTTTTTCACTATGGTACTCCCTGCGTACCTTCCAAAAGCCAAAGAGCTGTTTGCACAAGCAATGCAAACAGGAAAAATGCTCAAATTCACCTGTAAGTTAAGACGTACAGACGGTGAAGTCCGTGATTTTTTCATCAACGCACGGGTTATCTATGATGCAGAAAAAAACCCTCTCAAGCTCATCGGAACGACACAGGACATTACGGAGATTTCTGCCATTAAAGAAGAGGCAAAAGATTTAGCCACACTGCTTGAACACTCTTCTAATGAAATCTATATAGTTGATATGGAAAGTTTAGACTATTTGTATGTCAATGAAGGGGCATCTGCAGCACTGGGATACACAAAAGAGGAACTTTTACATATGAATGTAAGAGATGTCTCTCCTTTTATAAGTACAGAAGAAATCAAATACCTTAGAAAATCTCTTAAAAATACGAAACACGCTATCGTTCGAAGTGTTCACCAGAGAAAAGATGCTTCACGCTACCCTGTTCAAGCCTACATACATACTTTAGAGTATAAACACAAACACGCCTATGTTATTTTTGACACCGATTTCAGTGAAATTGTCAGGCTCGAAGAAGAGCACAAAGAACAAGCAGAACTCATGGAGTATCAAGCATACCATGACACTCTCACAGGGCTTCCAAATCGCGCGCTTTTTAAAGATAGGCTCCAACAAATCATAATCACATCCAAACGTTACAAACAAAAATTTGCTCTCCTTTTTATAGATCTTGATCAATTTAAAAAGATCAATGATTCACTTGGTCATCATGTAGGGGATGAAGTTCTCATAGAAACGGCTAAAAGGTTTCAAACCATACTCCGAGAAGAAGATACCCTTTCTCGTCTTGGTGGTGATGAATTTACTGTCATACTTAAAAACATAAAAACTAAAAAAGACATAGCAAAAGTAGCGCAAAAACTAATAAACAGTATGAAAAAACCACTTGCTACAAAACACCATACGCTTCATATCTCTTCAAGTATTGGAATTAGCACATATCCTGATGATGCCAGCACACAAAATGATCTCATAAAGTTTGCAGATACCGCTATGTATAAAGCAAAAGAAGAGGGGCGCAATAATTTTCAATTCTACTCTTCAGAGATGACAGAACGGGCTTTTGAAAGGGTTGTGTTAGAAAATAGCCTCAGAGTTGCAGTAAAAGAAAAACAGTTCGAAGCCTATTTTCAACCACAATATGATGCACAAAAAGAGACTATTGTAGGTATGGAAGCGCTCGTACGATGGATACATCCGCATGTCGGCATTATCTCCCCGGGAGAGTTCATACCTTTAGCCCAGGAGAGTGGTCTCATTATTGAGATTGACAAACTCGTAATGCAGCAGGCTATGGAGCAGTTCAGCCAATGGTATGAGAAAGGTTTATATCCTGGAGTACTTGCACTTAACCTCTCTATGCGTCAACTCAATGAAAACAATTTTATTACTGACTTGCTTGAGACAATGGACACATACAATTTTAAAGCTTCTTGGCTCGAGCTAGAGGTCACAGAGGGGCAGGTCATGTCCAATCCGGAGCAGTCCATTAAAAAACTGTCTCGTCTTAGTAAACTGGGTATAGAGATAGCCATAGATGACTTTGGAACGGGTTACTCATCCCTCTCTTATCTTAAAAAGCTTCCACTAAGTAAACTCAAAATTGATCAATCTTTCATTCGGGATATTCCAAAAAGTGAAGATGACATTGCCATTACAAAAGCTATCATAGCACTCGGAAAAAGTTTAAATTTAAAACTCATTGCAGAGGGTGTTGAGACAAAAGAGCAAAGAGATTTTATAGTCGACAACAGGTGTGAGTATATTCAGGGCTATTACTACTCAAAACCTCTGAACAGCGAAGCAATAACACACCTTTTAGAGGCTAATTAAACTTAGCTTCACTCAAAGCTCCTAATCGCCTCTCCGCAGCAGCCAAAACCTTTAACAACTCTTCTGTTGTCGCTTTGAGTTCACTATAATACAGCTTTGCTTTATCAAGCTCTAAAGTATCAATACCACTACGTCCTAAAAGTTTTGATAACAATCCTTTTTTATTTCCTGTAACAAAAATCTCATAAATTTTAAAATATTCAAAATGCCATTGTTCATGTTGTCTGTCAAGTTTTTCATAAAACTGACTTCCAATAAGTCTTTTCACATGATTGCTATCATCATAGATCCAATGACCAAAATCACAATCTTTTTTTGAAACAGCAGTAGGATTATCAATATTTTCTCCATTGATAATAGCTGCTATTTTATCCATTTGCAGTATATGTGCTTCTCTTGCTTTTTTTATAGATTCAATTGTGTTTTCTTTTGTCATCCAATTGTCCTTATCATGATAAAATCTTATTTTTGACACCA